>JAJZEU010000084.1 GCA_021805625.1 Microcaldota archaeon | reverse complement strand
GCTGACGTTCAGCTCTATAACAGCAGCCTGACTAGCGCACAGGTCCAGAGTCTGTACAACGCGCAGTCGCCGCCGTTAGCTTCCGCTGTAATACCTCTGAGTTGGTTGCCATGAAGGCGCAGCTTTGGAGCACCGTACATATGCTTATATATTTAATGTTAATCATAAGTACCACAGATTATATTATATGGGATGTATAAGTGCCACAGATTAAGGACGTGCTGCTGGAGTCAAACCCGTGGTGGAGCGCGCCGTTCAAGGTGGATTACAAGGAGCGCGAGATCTACAGCGAGATAAACCGCTATATGAACATGCCGCATATAATCGCACTCACGGGGCTCAGGCGGGTCGGCAAAACAACGCTTATGTACAAGATGATCGAGGATGCGATTGGCAACGGTGTCCCTCCAAGAGACATAATATATTTCTCTTTCGAGGAGTTTAGGAATGTGGAAATAAGGGACATACTCTCTGAGTACGAGCGCATATCCGGAGGCGGTCTAAAAGAGCGGAAGCGCTTGCTCCTGTTCGATGAGATACAGAAACTCGACGGCTGGGAAGACCAGCTGAAAAGGATATACGACCTGAACTATGGCAAAGTTAAGATAATAATATCGGGGTCGGAATCGCTGTTCATAAGGAAGCGTTCGAAGGAGAGCTTGGGAGGCAGAATATTCGAATTCAAGGTCGATACGCTCTCCTTCAAGGAATTCCTGATTTTTAGAAATTTCTCGTATGATAATTTAATCATATACTCTAAGGAATTGCTGAGGCTCTTTAACAAGTTTATCCTGACACTTGGTTTTCCTGAGCTTATGGACGTGGAAGAAAAGGAAAAGATTAGGAAATACGTGCGCGAGAACGTCATAGAGAAAGTGATATACAGCGACATACCAAAACTTTTCGAACTGGATTCGCCGTCTACACTTGAATCTATGCTGAACATAATAATGGATGAACCGGGCCAGGTGATAAACATCCAAGAGATTGCAAAAGAACTTCAGGTATCCAGACGCACAGCATCAAAATATCTCTCGTATCTCGAGTGGTCTTTTCTCTCCATAAAACTATACAATTTCTCCAGAAGCAGGCGCAAGACAGAGCGCAAACTGAAGAAGTACTACCCTGCGCTCATAGCCCCGGAGATACTGTTCAAGGATGACAGGTTCTACAGGTCTCAGGTGTTCGAGTGGCTTATGGTAAAGCTTTTTGGAGCGGAATTCTTCTGGAGAGATGCCTACAAAAACGAGGTTGACATGGTGCTCGGCAAAAAAGTTGCCATACCAGTTGAGGTAAAGTACGGTAAAATAGACGTTCACGGCCTTCTTTCGTTTATGTCAAAATTCAATGTCGATAGGGGCTATGTCTTGTCTTATGCTGACGAGCAGATAATAAGGTCAGGAAGGAGAATAATAAAGGTAGTACCTGCTTTCAAGGCGCTTTTAGACAAGAAGCAGTTGCCTCGGGGTGGAATGCCATGAAGGTGCAGTTCTGGTCATTTGATGTAATCTTTGCAATGGTGATATTCTCTTTCACGATACTCATACTGACGTATGTATGGTATGGGATAAACAGCCAGTTTTCCATTGCATATGGCAATGGGGTAAGCAACATGGAAGAGCAGCTGGGCGGTTTTTCTGTAAAGTTGCTTTCCCCAGGCACGCCATCAGACTGGAACAGCGTGGTGAATGCAACAAACGCATCAACATGGAAAAATGTGAGCATAGGATTAAGCTCAGGGGCAGGCGGATCCCTTTCAACGCAGAAGATAGCGACTTTTTCGAGCATGGCCAACTACAACTACCAGGAAACAAAACCCCTGCTTGGTGTAGGATACGATTACTACGTGCTAATAATAGGCAAGAATTTTGTAATTCCAATAGGGCTCAATCCAAATGCCAACGGCGCAGTGACGGTGCAAGTTGAAACGGAGCCTGTAATAATCAACGGAAATAGCGCTACAATTAAGATTATGATATGGACAAATTCATCATTTGGGATTGGTTAGGATGAAGGCGATAGTGTTCACACTCGATGCTGTATTCGCGCTGATTATAGCAACGGGTAGCATATCACTTCTACTATACTTCCACTACACAGCCCCGACGCCGTATGCAGCGAGGTATTCGGAAGCAGCATCAGTGCTGAATCTGCTTTCCTCTACAAAGGTAAGCGCGCTATCCAACTCAAGCAGCATAGCGCAGGCCATAGTACAGCAGTCTGCAGGCAGCAACCAGACATGGGACCAGCAGCAGAAGAGCAGCAGCAGGCAAGGTTATGCATCTATAGGGCCTTCTAGTGCTATGTCCTCATTCATCTACAAGGCAAATGCAACAATAGCAACACCAGTGGTTGCAGATTATGGTAAAGTCTATTTTGCGGCAGCAAATTACCTCTACTCCGTAAACGCTACAGGAGGAACAACTCAATGGGTGCTTAATGCAGGGAGCAGCGTCTACACTTCTATTGCGCTATATGACAACATGCTAATCTATGCAAACGCTACGAACATTGCGGCAAGAAGCGCCAGCACCGGCGCACTAATATGGACAACAAACACGCCTTTGCAGGGAACAAGCCTTTCATCGCAGATACTGGTCTATAACAACGAGGTAATAATCGGAAACAACGCCAACATGCTTTATGGGCTGTATGCCTCAAACGGCGCGACAGCGTGGTCGCTCAATATAGGCACAGCCGCGGGAACAATCACAGTTGCTTCTGGAGAGATAATTGTCGAGACTGTGACAAATGCGCTTGATGGAATTATTGTTGGCAACAACAACCCGCTAACATTATGGACTCTTTCATACCCTGCTTCAAATCCGCTGAGCAGCGTTACGGCATACAACAATTTGTTGTTCTATGGCAGCGGCTCAAATGCAAATGTCACGTATCTCAACAGTACGAAGGATACTTCCACGAGCGCAGGTTCGCAGGTTTCTGGAGTATCGTCAGGCAATGGCCTTATAGTATACCAAGGCTCCACAACAATGCTGGCGCTGAACGGCGCGCTTGGCATAGTGTGGACCAAGCCAATGCCGTCATTCCTAGGTACTGCGATAACGAATGCAACGCCCGTATTCTCAAACAACTTTGTCTACTCGCTGTGGAAGAACAGCAATACAGGATATGGATACCTTGTGGCCCAGAATGCCAGCAATGGAAACATAGACTGGTATACCAGCCTTCCTTCACAATACCTTCAATCCAAGCCTTACATGGCTATTGCCTATGGCAGACTTTATCTGGTGGCAAACAACTATGTGGTCGCATACGGCGCATGCAATGTGCAGGCCTCAAGTAGCGTCATGGCGGCAACCGCCAGCCTTTACTGGTCAGGAAGCGGAGGGTGCGCAAGCGCTTTGCTTAATGCTGTCTATCCTACGTACAACTACTCTATGTCTATAGGAAATGCCTTTGCTCCTGACACGAACATTGCAAATTTTGACGGTTCATCAGCCAGCGTGTATCTGGGCAACAGCTCCTCGGTAGAGACATACTCTTATACATGGTCGGTCTGGATTGAACCTACTGCTTGGAACGCAGGCAATGGAGCGATCATCGGCGAAGGAAGCACCGCGCTTGGTGCACCTTACTTGATAGAGCAATCCAATGCAACAGCTCCCTACCGCATACAGTTCAGCACGGATGGCGGCAACAGCGCCTACACTGTGTATGCTCCTGCCTCCATTGATTCATGGCAGAATGTCGTTGCTACGTACAGTTACGGATACAATGGCATACTTTCAATATATGTGAATGGGTCTCTCAAAAGCAAGGTAAAGATAGCGTTGCCTGTAGCTAGGTATGCATGGCCTATGTATGCTGGATACTTCAGTCCAAGTGGCACGTATTTCACCGGCCAGATGGCAAACCTGCAGATTTACAGCGATGCTCTTAATGCTACCCAAGTTGCGCAGCTCTATAGCGATGGCATACAAGGAGGGCCATTGAAAAGTGGTATCATAGCTGCATGGTATCCTTTCAGCGGAGATGCAAACGACTACAGCGGCAATGCCAATACGGGCTACCCTTACAACGTCCGGTACAGCAACACGAACTACACCCCAAGCACCCTTTCAAACGCATATGAGGTAAGCAAGGCGACGTCGAGCATCCTTTCAAACATTACCACTGCACAGTTCAATGGCTACAACAGCAGAGTTTACATCCCCAGCGTTAAAAACATGCCAACAGGTGCAGCGCCAAGGACTATTACTGTATGGTACTCTGCAAAGGTCTGGCACGGCGGTCCTGCAGCACATCTTGTGTTGGGATATGGGACAGAAAACCCGGCTCAGGCATTCCAGGTATATATAGGCAACGGCAATGCCGATACAATGATCAACGCCTGGAACACAGACCAGCCAATTCCTCCGCAGGTAGTTAAGAATGCATGGTATTTCGTTGCATATGAATACACAGGCTCAACCCAGGTGGGGTACGTCGGTGCCAATGGAAACATCACTAGCGCAAGCGCAGCATATACCTACAACACCGTCGCAACGCCCCTGTTCATAGGCGTGGCATCAAGCAGCCCCACAGGAACAGACCTAAGAGTTTTCAACGGCAGCATAGCGAACGTGCAGTTCTACAACTCTACATTGACAGCGCAGCAGATCTATGCATTATACGACGAGGGACTTATGGGCTCTCCGATAATGCCCGGCAACCTGCTCGGCTGGTGGCCGCTCAACGACAACGCCAACGACTACTCCGGCAACGGCAACAACGGCCAAGCGCTCAATGTAACATTTACCCCGATGAGCACGGGTGTGATAGCATGGCGCTAGGTCACAAGAAAGGGCAGCTGATGACAATTCTAGTATTCGTGTTATTCATACTGATGCTTGCCGAGTTGCTTACATTCGTGATAATGAGTATAACCTACAACCAGCTGAGCCAGCAGAGTTATCTTTCATCCGGCTCGAGGAATTATGGAAATGAGCTGAATTCCAGCGCAACATCCTTCGCAAAGGCCAGCCTTTATGCGGCAATCAAGACGCTTGCAGGATATGAATATAACCCGT
>JAJZEU010000066.1 GCA_021805625.1 Microcaldota archaeon | reverse complement strand
TGAAAAACGCAGCAAAATGAGCAGCAAGCTTGCGCCAGCCGTCGCTGCCAATGTCTTCTGGGCAATTTCATGGATACTGCTTGTTTATCCGATAAACCACACCCACAACTATCTGTTGCCTGTCTGGATAAGCTTTATCACATTCCTTGCGCTGGTTTCAGCAGTTATGCTAAGGTCTGCAGCAAGCCGCAAAAGGGCGAAGGCGATCAGGAAAAGGGGCTTCGCGGTAGGCATCCTGGCAGGGGTATCATCAGGAACAGGCAATTCCCTCTATTCAGTACTGATACTGATGAAGCAACTCGTCCTTGGGGCAGTGATATCAAATATCTCACCTGCGATAATAGCCGTGGTCGCGCATTTCGTATACCACGATAAGCTTACGAAGGTACAGATACTGGGCATCGCCGCGGTGGTCGCAGGAGGCATGGTGCTCGGAATGTACTAGCAGCATGCACGCAAAATCCCAGAGCACGCTGGTGAATAACCCCACCGCAAGTGGGGGTTATTCGCCTGATGGATTGATTTTAGCTGGTTTGAATCACAGAACTTTGGCGTTGTTATCACTCGAAACAAAATCACAGCGTCCGCATTTATACAGCACGCGCTCATCTTCGTCCCCCCTTATTGGGGCCAGGGTATGCATGTAGGCCTTGTCATAGCCGCATCGATCGCATTTGTGAGATATCGGAGCCTCCTCCTCTTCGTTTGCTCTAGATACAATGTTGCCCTTGCTGGGATTACCCTTGAAAACAGCGGTTTCAGGGCCTCGCACTACTTCTTTCAGAACGGTTTCCTTGCATGCTGGACAGTAGTACGCATCGGCACCATTTGCGTTTGCATTTTTCAGTAACGTTCCGCATTTGTCATGAAACATATTATTCCTCTGCTCCGTCGCCGAATTTTAGAATCCTGAAACTCCTGAGATCCATTCCATACATGGAATAAACCTTTTCCCAGCCTATGTTTCCAAGCTCCCTGCCCTTAATGCCAAGCCGGTTTATGGTTTCCCTTATCCTTGCCTCGGAATCGGCTTCAATCTCCATGATGGGAGGCAGCTTCGGCCATTCGTCTATCGTGATCTCAACCCCGTCTAACGAGTATGTGGTTCTCTTATTTTCCTGATAAAGTGGCTCGGGGATAAGCGAGGAAAGGATCTTTGCTGCCGCATCGAAATCCTTTACCTCAGTTTCTATCTCCTCTGTGTTTGCGAGAGTGCTGCCCAGTCTGTGCTTGTATGTCAGTGTCGTCTTTTTCCCATCAGTTCTGAGCCTTATGAATCTGTCTCCCCCGCTCTTCTCTTCAAGATTGAATATCCACCTTCTGAATAGCTTCCGCCCCACAAGTTTGGCCCCGATTTTCTTGAGGATCTTTGCAGTTTCCTTAGTGTCTATCCCATCAATCTTTGTTTCTATTTCTATCATACTCTAACCCATTTTACCTCGCTTTCCAGTATCTTGCCTCCGTCTATGAGCTTCTCTAGTATCTCCTTGTTCGAAACCTTGGCATTCTTCATGTCTATCAGGTTGTCGGTTCGTACCCCGCACGGCTGCAGTATTCCTGTAGGTGACAGCCTTGCATGGTACCTGCAGCCTTCAAGGCATATATCCCTGGCTTTGCAATCCATGACGGGGCAGTTGTTTATTCTCAAATCCTTCAAATCTATTATGGCATTCTCAATCTGGAAGAGCACTCCACCATATGGTTTGGTGTATTCTGCATGTGCGTCAGCCATTTGCATGAGCGTGTCTCTCATCCTCTGCAACAGCCCATCCGCATATTCTTGATTCCGTCCAGATTCATCCAGAAATCCGAAGAACTTAACGCGAATGCCGAATCTTGCGGACAACTCTATATAGCTTTTCAGCTCTTTAAAGGTTTCTTCCCTGACGAGACAGTTGACACTGGTTTTGATTCCTGCTACAATCGCAGCCTCTATGCCCTCAATTACTACATGCAATGCATCTATGCCAGTAACCTCCTTGAAGCCCATCGGATCCAGAGAATGCACTGAAACATTTATCTCATCTATGCCTGCAGTCTTCAGTCTTTTGGCAAGAGGCTGTGCGCCGTGAGAGAGCCTTGTTCCGTTCGTAGTGATTTTGATCATTCTGATGAAGTCAAGCTTGCGCAGCGATTCCGTAAGATTGACGAGCTCCTCCTCAAAAAGCGTGGGTTCGCCGTCTCCGGCTATGTGAATGTTTATGGGCATCGGAGCGGATTCGTGTATTTTTATCACCATCTGCAGTATTTCTTGGTTCGATATGGCTGTGCCTGGTCCCCTGTAGCTGTTGTCTTCATGGCAGGCAATTCCAAGCTCCTTTACGAACATGCAGTTTTCATTGCATATCCTCCTTTGCACAGCAATCCCTGCGGGAACGGTCTTGTCTACTCTTATGTTCAGCGCGCCGATCCTCCCCTTCTTGCGCTCAAGAATCTCATTTATTCCGCCGGATCCTTCCATAGGTACCATAATTATGCACCTACTATGGATTTCTTCTGCACTGATTCGGCCTTCCTGTAAACCGCATCCCTTATATGCGCTTCTGCTATTTTTGCTACAGCGTGCTCGTCCAGATCGGTTGTATCTATCTCGCATACCAGCACCGAGCCTTCTCTCTTTAGCCTTGCCGCTATCGTGCGAAACTCCTCCTCAGCGTATCCCTGCACCACGCTTTCCGTATCGAGGCCGTTGTTCTCGACCTGATTCCTTCGTTGCACTCTCTTGAGCCTATCTTTCTCATCAGCATATAGGAAGATTGCCATATCTACTTTTATCAGGGACTTCTCTGTTTCCCTTGATAAGGTGTCCAGCGTTGCAAGATTCATTCCACTGAAATATATGTCAAATGCCCTGTGATGTGCCTCGGTAGAATAAACGAATCTATCCAGTATTACATTCTTTCCAGATTTAGCATATTCTTTCGCTTCGTTTGAAGCGAACAGATCCGCGAGAGAAAAATACACGAACCTTGCCACAACGTGGTCTTTTAGGTTTTCGTTGAGGAAGCTCCTGATTTCTGGCATCATGTCTTTTCGGTTTGAGGTTTCCACTCGAACGATGTCAAGGTCCACGAGGTTTTCTGAAAGCAATTTTATCAGTGTTGATTTTCCAGTGCCATCAACACCATCGATTGATACCACTACCACGCAATCACAGTTAGATCTGCATAAAATGAATCAGATATTTAAACTCTTTCTTTTATATATACTAAGTTATATTTATAATATAAGTATTTGGTTGTGCCATATGAACAAGAAAGATCTACTACCGTTCTTTGCACAATACGTTAGATCCCTGCTTCGAGCAGAAGACGCGGAAAAATACGTCTCGTTTTCTGGAAATCAAAAATACCACTTTATAATACCGCTCACGTACATAACGCCGAATTATCTGATGCTATACAACTTCTCACTGGTTTCTGCGCTTACCAACTTGGGACACACCGTCTCAATATTCCTTCACGACAACAACCTACTCTCGCATCCGCAGCACAGAAGAGAAGTGCTTGGCAGGCGTGCGGTTTCAATCTCAAATCTTATAGAGTACATGATAGAAGAGGTGGAAATGCTGCTTTTGGCCCTGGGCACAGACATGAAGAACGTGAAGATAATAAAATCTTCTGATATGTGGGCTGCTTTGTCTCAGGACAGACAAAGCTTTCTTTCATTTTACAGCCTGCTCGGCGACATTCGTTTCTATAGGACTCCAGAGTCATCAGAAATGCTCTATAGCACTGCCTATCACGCCATCCAGCGACCTTTTGACGTCTATTTCTCGGAAAACTACTTAAAATTGTCGAAGCTCGGCGTACGCAACCCAGATTTCCTGATCACCAGTCAGGGAAGACTGGAATCATACAGGTACATAAGAAACAAGATGCTGACAGGCATGGTAGCGGGACCCAAGCGCAGGACAAACCCAACTTTCATAATTTCCAAGCCTGCTTTCACGTTGATTCATAGGGATGCGATGCCCTCCGCAAACATGAACGTGGACGAGATAAAGTACATAATCGATTCTTCCAAACTCTCAGCAAAGGATCTTGCACTGACATTCAAAAACATAGTTTCACCTTTGGCGGATTTCTTGAACGTGACATCCATCATCGAGCCGAAGCTTACAATGCCGAAGAACCCCAAAAACCGAGATGTAGCCGTGATTCTTAACGAGATTATGTCGGCGGTATGGAGCAAAACTGCGCTTTTCAGCCCGTACATCAAGAAAGACATATATATTGTATCGAAGTTCGATTTTGATGGTATAATAGAGGTGCTTTCGAGCAAGCCCATGCAAGATGCATTGCTATACTGCGATGGAAAATCTACTGTTTCGGATGTTGCGAGAAGACTCGGCAAACAAGTGAGCAATACCAGCTATTACTTGAGCAAGCTCCGCGAGCTTGGCCTCATAACTGCAGATAAGCTGCCCAAGGTGAGGTTCGGAAGAATAATCATAGATTCGTCGGCACTAGGAATCAGCACAGAACGGTCCGCAGTGCTGCGGAGGCAGGCTTCGGAGTTAGCAATATAAACATGTGAGGCGTAAAGCTATCATGAAGAAGCACATACTGGCAAATGACAGCAGTACGATTGAACTCAGCGATGACAAGGTGAAAGTGTATCTACCTCACCACTCGCGTTCGGCTCCTTTGGATCCAAGAATAGAGGTTGTAAGGAAGGGAAGAATGGAGTATAGCATAAGCTGCTATGGCTACGGCACGGAAGAATTATATGGCATAGATATAGATCCCATGGCAGTAGAGAAAATTTCTATTTCTATCTCACCGGAGCTTTATACAGCAATCGAAGCAGTAGCTATGGATAAGCGTTCTAGCATCTCTAAGCAGATCGAAATATATCTTAGAGAGAACGAAGACGTAAAGAGGTACCTAAAACACATCCAGAGTGAACCGGAGAGCGAAGGGGAGACTATACACGCAAGCAGATTCAGGGTGATTTACAGAAACTGCGAGATGCAAGAAGAATCGTTTACAGAGGAAAAGGCGTTTCTATTCAAGCCGCTTAAAAGGATAAACCCAGCTTTTCCAGAAGTGAGAATAGTTGGCAACAGAGGCATTGCCATAGGAGAGCATCTCATAAAATTCGATGACAT
>JAJZEU010000072.1 GCA_021805625.1 Microcaldota archaeon | reverse complement strand
TGATAAAGAAGAACAAGGAGGGCAAGTACGAGCTCACCGAAACCTACAGGAAGGTAGTAGGACCTAGGAACAGCACAGAAGAGGTGCTTACAAACATAGAGAGCAACGTCTCATACCTTGAGGAGCTGGCCCAGAACGAGAAGAAGGAGTTCGATGCCTACAAAACAAGAATAGAGAAAATAGCGCAGAGGCTTGCAAAGCTCAGGTAGGTATTTGAATGGCAAACTACTGGCAGGGCTGGCACTGCGGCAGCACAGAGCACAGGGGACTACATGAGAAGCCTTATCGATCCTGAAAATATTCTGAGGAACGTGGGCATAGCGAAGGGCATGGCAGTTGCTGATCTTGGCTGCGGCCAGGGCTTCTTCACTATTCCAATAGCTTCAATAGTGGGAACAGAAGGTAAGGTATACGCTGTCGATTCCGATCCTGTTGCCTTGGATTACCTAAGAGAAGGGATGAAGGGGAACAATGTTGGCGAGAATGTGATAGAGATAATGCAAACCAATATGTCAAGCACCGGCATTCCTGACCATTCCATAGACGCAATCTTTCTAGCGAATGTCTTCCATGACATAGAAGACAGAGCTGCATTTTTCGGAGAGGCTAAGCGTATATGCAAGCCAGGTGGAATGTTGATAGACGTAGACTGGGAGAAGGTCAATACTGCAAGGGGCCCCCCTTTCAAGCTGCGCATACCTGTGGAGGAAGCTAAGGAGATACTTTCTGGAAATGGATTTAAGGTTGTAAAGAGCATTGAAGCCGGACAGAACCACTACGGCTTTGTTTGCAGGTTGGTTTCCAAATAGGCGCGACCATGAAAGACGACCCAAAAATAATCACAGTGAAAGCGCTTTCCAGATCGTTCGGCACTCTGAAAGCCGTTGACAGCATCTCATTTGACGTCAAGGAAGGTGAAATCTTCGGACTCCTGGGCCCAAACGGAGCTGGCAAGACCACCACAATAAAGATGCTGACCACGCTTCTGAAGCCAAGCTCTGGAACTGCAAGCGTGGCTGGTTTTGATATCTCGAAGGAGCAGAACAGCATAAGGAAGAGCATAGGCATAGTCTTTCAGGATCCATCGCTTGACGAGGAACTTACAGGCAGGGAAAACCTTGAATTTCATGCGATACTCTACAACATAGGCAAGGAAGAGCGGGCAAAAAGGATAGGAGAGGTGCTCAAGCTCATAGAGCTTGAGGACAAGGCAGACATTCTTGTCAAGAACTATTCTGGTGGAATGAAGAGAAGGCTGGAGATAGGCCGTGGCCTTATACATGAGCCAAAGGTCCTCTTTCTCGACGAGCCCACGCTCGGCCTTGATGCGCAGACAAGAAGGCACATCTGGGACTACATAAGGAAGCTAAACGAGCTCAAGAATGTGACAGTAATCCTCACGACCCATTACATAGAAGAAGCGGATTACCTAGCAGGGAGGGTTGCATTTATAGACCACGGCAGGATAGTTGCCCTTGGCACTCCCATTGCACTGAAGAACAAGATGGGAGGGGATGTGGTTTCTGTAAGGACAATTAACAGCGCCGATGCGCTTGAAATGTATCTCAAGGCGCTGAAGTGGGTCAAGGCGACGGCCAGGCACGACGAGTATCTTGACCTAACTGTGGAAGAAGGCGAGAAGAAGATACCAGACATAGTGAAGCTTGCTGAAAAGCACAAGATTGCGGTGGAATCAATAAGCCTTCACAAACCGAGCCTTGAAGATGTTTTCATACACTACACAGGCAAGGGCATAAGGGAAGAAGCAGCTGAGGGCTGGAAGGGAAGAATGCGTGCAGTGCACATGAGAAGGTGAGTGAACATGAACATAAACGCAATTTATGTGTTGTGGCTCAGGGATGTGAAGCGGTTCTTCAGGGCCAAATCTAGGATAATAGGCATAATGCTCATGCCTGTCTTCTTCTTGCTGGGACTTGGCCTTGGTTTGGGAAGTCTTGTACACCTTAGCACCGGAGGCAGCTATCTTGATTTCGTTGTTCCTGGCATAATAGGAATGTCGCTGCTCTTCACGAGCATTTCCTCGGGAACAGCAGTTCTCTGGGACAGGCAGTTCGGTTTCCTTAAGGAAATTCTCGTAACGCCTAATTCGAGGGCGTCGATTGTGATAGGAAGGATTTTCGGAGGGGCAACCACTGCATTGCTGCAGAGCCTGATAGTAGTGATAGTCTCTGTGCTTGTAGGCTTTAGCATCAGCCTGACAGCAATCACGGCGCTCTCGATTGTATTCATGGCGCTCATAGCTGCAACGTTCATAGGCCTGGGCCTTACGCTGGGCTCGCTGCTGAATGATTTCCAGGGCTTTCAGCTAGTAACGGGCTTTTTCACATTCCCACTCTTTTTCCTCTCGAACAGCATCTTCCCGATAAGCGTGCTGCCGCAGTGGGTGAGGTTCATAACATACTTCAATCCATTGACATATGGCATAGACGGCATCAGAGCAACTCTTCTAGGGACAGGAGTGTTCCCGATATGGATAGACTTATTGGCGATGGTAGTTTCAACAGCAATAATGGTGGGTCTTGCGGTAATCGCATTCAACAGGACAGATGTGGGCTAGCTTGACAGCCGTGATTGACTGATTGAAAACACGGCGCTCTGCATAGGCGGCGGGGTTTAGATGTGACAAAGATTGGAAGGCAACCAACCAGCAAAATTTGAGTTCGTGGATCATCATATCAAGGCAGACAAACTTCTACATTCAGCCTGGTGTTGCAGTCTTGTTGTTATTCATTATATATCCTGCTTCTATGCCCTAGCTTGATGACAAATATAAGCATCTGCTTGTTTTTTATATCCATAATTACCCTATAATCGCCGGCCCTTAGACTATAAAGAGGTATACCTGCCAAGCGTTTAACATGACTGAATGGCTGCTCTTTTATGTATTCAACTTTTGAGACTATCCTGTTCCTGATATTGCTATCGAGCATTTTGAGATCCTTTTCCGATCTCTGGGACCAAATGACATTATAACTCATTTAATCCCTAGCTTCTTTTTCAGCTGCTTTGTGGTGTATACTCTGCCAGCCTTGATATCTGCCAGCCCTTCCTCTATCCCCTTTATTTCTTCTGCAGAAAGCGGTTCGTTGTCTATGTTACTATTCGCAAGTCTCTCTATCAGCTGGTCCATGGTCTCGTTCTGGTAAACTTTCAGCTCTTCCAGCTTCTTTTTAAGCGTTTTTCTTATCTGTATTGTCGTCGTTTCCATGATTATTATATAATGCTATAGATATTTATAGCTTTCTATAGTTAAAGAAGCAGAATAACTTCCAAATTTGTTTTACAAAAAGGACGATTTCTTCGTGTCTCTTTTTCCCCGAAAAGGTTTAAGGGTGTGGCATCCGCAAATGTCGCACAGACCATCTTGCCAGATAGTATACCGTTAGTGCTACCCACGCAAGGAACGGGAGGGCAGTCCAATGTGCAATTTGGAGGGCTTCCTGCTGGGTCAACCAATGTAGGAATAGGAATGGCCCCAACGCTATTAGGGTCAAACCAATATACAAATACAAATCAATCTTCTTCATCTAATCCCTGGATACAAGGGTTAAGTTTAATCCCTTCAGACATCGCCTCCTCCATCGGCGGCTTAGTCGGTGGGCCCGCGGAGAATCGGACTCCGGATCTTCTCTCTGTGAAAGAGACGTCTTACCACTCGACTACGAGCCCATGCCGAGGTAGGTATATGCAACTGCGCCTTTTATATTTTGTCTTGCAAAGTCACTGCATGCCTACAGTATACTACACGGGCAAGGGAGATAAAGGCACAACCAACCTGATAGGCGCAGGCTCAATCCCAAAGGACAATCCGCTCTTCTTTGCCATTGGCACGATTGATGAATTGAATAGCAGCATAGGCACTGCCCTGTTCTACATACACAACGAACAAGTGAGGGGAAAGCTTGAGGCCGTTCAGAATGACCTCTTCATACTGGGCGCTGAGCTGGCCTCATCGCTTGCGAAGACTGGCAGCATAAAGAAGCTCGGTGAAAGCAATACCAAACGCCTTGAATCTGAGATAGACGAGCTTGGCGGTTCGCTGCCAGAACTGAAGAAGTTCGTGCTTCCAAACGGCTGCGAAGGTGCAGTGCATCTCCATGTGGCAAGGGCTATCGCAAGACGGACCGAACGAGAACTCGTGGTTGCTTCCAAAGGGTACAGCATAAGCCCAGATATACTGAAGTATATAAACAGACTTTCCTCCTTCCTTTTTGTTGCCGCTCTGTACCTCAACAAGCTTGAAGGGATAGACGAGAGGCATCCAGACTACTAACTAAGCATTGAAGTATTCCCTAAACTTCGTTGTTGTAGTAATCTTCTTGCTCCTTCCCTGCTTCCTTGCCTCGATGAACTCTTTCTCGGTAAGTTCCTTCACATGGTCGTAAACAGAACTGCCGAATGCCTTGACCAGCTCGCTCTGAAGAATGCCGTTGTTCTTGCTTATGTATGCCAGTATCCTGAGGGAGCCCCTGCTTATGTCAGGCCCGACAGCCATGCTGGACACTCTCGAGGCATATGGTTCCTTGAGGCTGAACATGTACTTGCCCCCTATCTCTTCTATCTTCAGGGCCGTGCTGTTGCCTGCGTATTCGCCTATCAGCTCCTTCAGTGACTTCTCTATGAAGCCTGGCGACGATATGCCAGTCGCACCCATTATGTCCTGCACGCTCATTGCGCTCTGGGACATGAATAGTGCAGCCTCTATGAGCGATTTCCTGTCCATCTGTGCAGCACTGCCTGCCTGAAGCTGCTGGCCGGCAGAGCCTCTGTAAGCTGCCTGGCTCGTCTGGTTTGGCTGGTTTGGCTGGTCCTGCTGCTCATCCAAGGTATCACTTTGCTATCGAAACTATTATCTCCCCGAAGAACCGCTCCTGCATGAGGCCTATCTTACCTCTGTGCGCCAGAAAGAGCAGCGATATGAATAGGATCGTAAGCCCGTCTATATCAGGCATCAGGCTGTGCAATGCGCTGAAGGTTATCATGCCTAGCTTGTCTGACTTGTGCTTCACTGTATTGTATATCTTAGCCAGGTCTTCCTCTATGTCGCAGGCCTCTATGCTGAGGGGCATCTCTACTCCCTTTTCGATGAATGAGAGCCTT
>JAJZEU010000149.1 GCA_021805625.1 Microcaldota archaeon | reverse complement strand
AAGGCAGAGGATCAAGCTCATAAAGGACGACATAGAGAACATATTCGGCGAGGGAGAGGGAGGCAACGCCAAGCAGTTCAACCTGAGCAGGTTCGTCTGAGAGCATGCCTTACGGTGCGGTGTAGCCGGATGTCCATGCGCTTGTGTAGGTAACGCCTGTGGCGGTGCCGTCGTTATTATTACCAGAATAATCTTGCGCGTTGCCGTTGAGAGGCCACCACCCTACGAGGTTCTGCAAATCTATAGGCGCACCGCCTATGCCCTCGACGTATATTGCTTGGATTTCGTTGGATGAGAGTGAGGTGTTGTAGATCTGAACATTTGCTACAGATCCATTAAAATACCCACTTGGTGGATCAAATCCATAGCCGATAGTGAAACTTGATGATGGCGTATTAAAAATAAAGGGACCGTTCGATACAGAGATTAATTGACCACCTGGCGAACTGAGATAACCGTACTCAGTAGACCCATTATATGCGAATGCAGCAAAGTACCATTTATTCGGAGAAACAGGCCCTATTACCAAATTGCTACCGCATGTATTTATTTCGGCATAACCAGCGTACTGTCCGACATTGATGTTGAACCAGTAAAGGTTGCATGCATCGATTCCATAATTAAATACGTTGCCACCTCCAGTGCCATTTGTCAAAAACCATACAGTTACTGTTCTAGGCTCTGCAAGTATTGGTAGGCCTTTTATCGATGGGATATTAATATCCCCGGTCCTTTTATCCTGTGCCACATACTGCGGCAGTTCGCCGTTGCACACGCCTTCTGTGTTGATGAACGAAGTCGTTCCAGGTCCGTTCGGCCTGAAGACCTGGCAGGCGCCAGGCGGAGCCTTCGGCGCAAAGTTCGTGCTGTTGAAGACTCCAAGCTGGAAGAGCGCGGCGAGCACTATTGCTATTATCAGTATGGACCAGCCGTAGGTCATGAGGTACTCCATCGCACTTTGTGACTTCGCACCGGCTATCCTAGAATAAGCGCGCTTCTTGTGTGTGTGTGTTATTAGCATGCGCTCATGTTACACTACCGGCAAAAATATAAAAAATCATGTCCCAAGGAGCCATTTCCAGAGCGGGATGCACTTTATCCTCTTGCCTGATTCTCTTATCTCGCCTTCGTAGTCCCAGGTTATACATAGAAGCACCCTGCAACGTAGTTGACGGGATGCTCGTACCAAATTGTCGGTTTCACGTGTATTTATGTCCCTCCTCGAGGATGCGTATGTTACCTGCACAAGTTGTTTTACTGAATTGCCGTCCTTCACCACAAAATCGACTTCGTGCTGTTGGTAGTCCTGCCAGTAATAAATCTCCATACTGTGTCTGCGCGATGCATCAACCAGGAACTTTATGGCGACCAGATTCTCCATCAGTTTATCCCGTTGCTCCATGAACTTGAACCCAAGCATCGAATAAAATCCGTTATCGATGGTATAGACTTTCTTTATACTCCTGCCTTGCACCCTCTTCGAAAAGCGGAACTTGTCAACATAGAATAGCAGATACGCGTTTGATAGGTACTGCGAGAATCTCTCCACAGTATGCAGTCCTATTTTATAAGAGGAGCTTATGTTCCTAAGCGACAGCCTAGTGCCTATATTTGATACATAATCCTTGGAGATGGCTTCAAGCTGGCTGTGCAGCTTTATGCCGTACCTTTTTGCTATGTCTTTTATCAGTATGTCGTTGAAATAGTTCCTTAAGAGCTCGGCCTTTACCCTTTCATCATCATTGATGATTACTTCGGGGAATCCGCCATATATGATGTATTCTTCAAAAACACGCCTTATCTTGTGCCTGTTTTTGGTTATATCCAGCTCGCTGGAAGCTTTTATGCCCTTAAACAAGACAAACTCGTTAAAAGAGAGGGGGAATATCTCCATGTCGATATGCCTGCCAGTAATCGATGTTGCATATTCTTCACTCAGCAGTGCAGCAGAAGACCCGGTCACAATGCATTTTATTCCTCTGGTCTCTACCAGGTATCTAGCGAATTTCTCCCAGCCTTTGGCGTGCTGCGCCTCATCTATAACCACCAGTGCAGGCCCGTCAGGATCAACCGATACAGAATACGCATCAAGGGCGTCCATTAAAAATCCCGCGTCAATATTTTGGGGCAGCCTTGGGTCCTCCAGGTTCAATACAAGCACCTTTTTCGCATCGCCCAAACCGGCGATATATTTGAGTATGGTGCTGGATTTTCCGGCTCTGCGGACGCCTTTCACAATGCCTATTATGTTGGCTTTAAGGTTGTTCCCCAATAAGGTCTGATACTCCTTCCGCTCAAAAAGGGGTTTGTTGAAGCTTCCCCAGTAGTTATAATCGCCCAGTATCTCTAGAAGCGCCCTTCTATCCATAAGGAAGCTTTCATAGACAAGATATATAAATATGACTCATAGCATAGGTCAAATTAGATTAATCTGACCCACGAAATATCGGATTCTCAGTGACGGTATTATAACCATAAGGGCTTCGCCCTTATGATCCCCTAACATCCGAAAGCTAACGCTTTCGGTATTATATTGCAAGGGTACGCTGTCCGACTGAGATATCTTGATTCCTTATGTAGTTGCGCATTACTTCCTCGTTTTGTGGACCGACACTTCCGTTGCTGTAGTATCCACTCCAGAAACGCCCTCGTGGATACAGTTTCCTGAACGCAGGAATTTTGTAAAAGAGAATATATGCCGAATAACTTTTCAAGATTTGGACGGCCTTTGAAATCGCAATTGTATTCGGAACGTTCGCCTCCATATGGATGTGTGCAAAGTCGTCTCCGAATGCGAACTCTTTTATTTCAATTCCGTTTGCCTCAGCAATTTCGTAAAGCGCCTTCCGAATTACTTCTCTTGTCATCTCCTTTCTGAAAACCCTGTATCTGCATTTTGACACAAACATCATGTGCTGCCAGTTGTACCTGTGTTCGTAAGTCCTCGCCGGAAGACTTTTATTTTGGGGTTGCTTTACACTATTCATACAAATCTTGCCTCTGGCGGCTAACGCCGCCATTGGAAAGACTTCGACCTCAAGGAATAGATATTTTAGTGTCGCAGCGCAGAGTGCAATTCATCCCCCAACAAGATTGGGGGAATTCTTGCCTAAAGTGTTAACATCTATTCTGCCTGCTCCTTCGTTCTTATGTATGACCCTGTCGCCGTCCCTGGCTATTTCTATTATCTCTGCATCGTCCGGCCTGATGCCGGAACTGCTTAGCAGCGCGACGGCAAATGCTGTGGAGCATGCAGCGCTGCTCGCCAGTCCCTTCTGAACCGGTATACCAGATTCTATTGAAACTTTTCTGCCAAAGAGCGGTGCACCGTGCTCCACGAGCAGCCTTGAAGCGATGGTGATGTAAGGAAGCGCATCTCCGTATTTTCCGTAATGCTCGCCTACATATGAATTGATGTCATTTCTTCCTACGTAGTCTGAGTGTATCTTCCTCATCTCATCCTCGCTGAATTCAAAGCTCTTTTTGAAGTCCTTCAGCTCTATGGCAAATGCATTAGCTTTGCCCACTGACGTATTTGCATTTGCATACAGGCTTATTGCGACAGCTAGGGACATCTTTCCATATACCACCGCATGCTCTCCGAGCAGCTTTATGACAGCTGGTGCTCTTACCTCCATGATACCCGCTTTTGTATTGCCACTTTTTGTTTAAAATGCTCATCTGTGTTTCGTCTACTGCCGAATTTGACATCCTTAGAAATCCTTTTATAATTTGAACTCTAGTTAGGTCTGTGACAGTGATACAAAGAATAGATTTGAGGAAAATCTTTGATTCCAAGGGAGAGCTTACAATAGAGGCAAAGATTACAGGAAGAGATGGCAAATATGCTATTGCCTCTTCACCTGCCGGCACAAGCAGGAGCATGCACGAAGCGGTGCCGCTTCCAAACGGCAGTGCGGATTTGGCAATAAAAAGATTTGGCAAAGTGAGAAATAGATTCAGGGGTATAGATGCCATAGAGCAGGAGCTCATTGACGAACTGCTGTACAACTGCGACAATACCTCAAACTTCTCCAGACTCGGAGGGGCGGTTTCGACGGCAGTATCAATCGCCGCTGCGAAGCTTGCAGCAGCAGAAGAAGAGCTGGAGCTGTACGAGTACATTTATGAAAACTTCACAAAGAGATACGGCATCAGGAAATCAATACCTAGGCCCCTTGGCAACATAATAGGCGGAGGCGTGCATTCAGGAAACAGAATGGCAATACAGGAGATACTGGTAGCTGCTGACGCAGGATCGGCATTTGAGAATGCCATGATCAACGAGATTGTACATAAAGAAGCAGGTAGAGTTTTTGCAGAGAACGGCGCGCTTGGCATAGGAAAGAATATAGAAGGAGGATGGAGCACGCCATTTAACGAGCTCAAAAGCCTTGCAATTGCAGACCTTGCAGTAGAGAGGGTCAAGAAAAGAACGGGCAGGCGCGTCTCTATTGGCATAGATGCAGCAGGGAGCCAGCTTTACAAGCATGGAGCATATGCATACGGCAAGAAATCGCTGAGCGCCAAGGAGCAGATAGCATTCATCATGGAGCTGAAAAGGAAATTCGGCCTGGAGTACATAGAAGACCCAATGTACGAAGAGGATTTCGAGGGCTTTGCAAAGATTAAAAGCATGGCAAATGGCGCGCTGGTTGTGGGTGACGACATCTACGCCACAAACACGGAAAGGCTCGAGCGCGGCATAGACGCATCCTCAACAAACGCGGTGCTGATAAAGGTAAACCAGGCAGGAACGCTCACCGATACCATAAACGTTGTAAGGCTCGCACACGAGAACGGCATTGCGAACATTGTATCGCACAGAAGCGGGGAAACAGATGATACATTCATCGCACACCTTGCCGTGGCTTTCGGATCGGAGTACATAAAGTGCGGGGTTGTTGGAGGGGAGAGGGTGGCAAAGATAAACGAGCTCACAAGGATAGAAGACACCGAGAAGTCATGACTAGGCAGGGATTTCCTCTAGCCTGAACTCCAGCAGCTTCTGGCTGCTATCGAACAGGAAGCGACCATTTACCCTTCTGCCCCTTTAAGGGATACGCACGATATTTATATGCAGGCTTCATGACGATCACAGTTATTATAGAGTTAATATCTCTACATCTTCTGTTGTGTTCGTATCTTCTGTTGTGTTTGATCTCGTTTC
>JAJZEU010000031.1 GCA_021805625.1 Microcaldota archaeon | reverse complement strand
TCTTCAAAAACTGTCTTCATAAATGTGACACCTGAGCAGAAACAGGTTATAACAAAACTGGGTTACCTGTTAGTGTAGTGTTAAAATTGGAACTATTCAGGTCAGCAAATATCTGAACATGTTCTGCAGACAAACGTTTTCTGCAATCCTTCACCTTTTCAGGTTCAGCAATAGCCGTACCGAAGTCTGTTTTTGCGTCATCAACAAACGCCGGTACTCGTATAAACTCTGCGCCTATTACTTTCGCTATCGCGAACGCAGCTCTATAGTCATTCCACAACACACTTACTCCTAAGCGCAGTTTCGTTTTTTTCTTTATCTCAGAGCCAAGATATGTCATCGAAGCTACGGTTTCGGGCTCAACCATAATTCTGTGTGGCAGATCGTAATTGTTCTCTATTATTATTGCATCAATTCCGCCGCTTTCAAAGGCCTTTGCATCAGATACCGCTGCCTTCAATATATCTTCAAATCCGTTAAAGCCTGAAAAACCTAGCAATGGGGTAAAGTGCAGCGCTCCGATGATTGGTTTATCAATTCCAAATAGTTTCTTTACCATAACTGACACTCTTCTAATATACATTTTAGCGCTTAAAAAGATATTGTTGAGGTAGCATCCATCCAAACGACTTTGTCCAACAATTCCACTAAAACCGGGTTTTAATACTTTAGTGGTGGGAAGATATAGTGTCTGTTTCTTCTAAGGGGTCCCAAAACCTCAAGTCGGATTGATGATTTCACGAGAGCAACTTCTCAAGACCCGGATAGCTTTGCAGAGCTCTCTCCTGCTCCAGCTGCTGGTAGACCATGTACATTATTCCTACAGTAAGCAAGATGCCCATGCCTGTGCCAACAGCTCCTGTAAGGGTAGCAAATACAGCAAGCAGCGCTACCACTATGCTGCCAAGCACAGTTATTGTAGGTATGTACTTGTTGAGCACGCTCTCTATGATTCTAGGATCCCTCCTGAAGCCCGGTATCTGCCAGCCAGAGCTCTGGAGCTGGTCAGCGACGTTCTTCGGGCTCTGACCTGTCATCTCTATCCAGAACTTGCCGAACACGACGCAGAGCACCAGCAGCACCGCGGTATATACAAGGATATGAATCCATTCAGGTACCAGCACAAGCCCTCCCCAGGGGAGATAAAGGCTCGAGGTATGGGTGGCAAGGTACGTGAAGTATGTCCTGTAGCTGCCTATCCCTCCATATGTGCTCGCGTATGGCAGTGGAAAACTCGGCGATATGAGATATAGGATGCCGCCGTTGAGGTTCAGGCTTGTGCCCGCTGCTCCAGCCGAAGGCTGGTAGAAGGCTATAAACTTGGCGAGGTTAGCAAAACTGCCCTTCACATTTGCAAGGAACCGGAACCATACCGTAAGGCTAAGTTCGAATGAAGTAGCGAGTATCACGGGAAGCACGCTGACGTAGAGCAGCGGTATGGGAAGTCTTCCTCCCACTCCCCTGAACTGATTGAAGACGAGCGGCAGCTCTATCTTCATATCATAAACATAAATGCTCACAAGAAAGACAATGACAGCAAAGAAGAGCGGTCCGAATGCCATTATCGCATTGGGTATTGCAGTGGCTCCTCCAGCCGTTATAGCCCCTGCAGCTTCTTTTGCTAGTATATCAAAGGTTCCGGCAACAATTGAGTATGCAACCCCTCCGGCAATGAAGAGATTTATTCCGGAGGTTATGCCGTACTTGCTCATCATTTCGTCAAGATAGACGATTATTATAGCTCCCATTGCCAGCTGGACTACCACAAGGCCGAAGAATGCAGAGTTTGCAATCGGCACGTAGCCCGTAGCTGTGAAGATGTACGCTTCTGCAATGGCAATTGCTATGGCCGATATCTTCTGTATGCCCTGAAACCTTGCCTTCTGGTCCATGTCATTTAGGTCCATGTGTAGGACTCCTGATCCCTGAAGCAGCTGGAGGACTATGCTTGCAAGCACAATGGGCCCTATCCCCACAGTTATGAGGCTGCCTATCCTTGCCGCAAAGATTATGCTGATGAGCTGTGTCAGCGGCTGGTTTATGGTAGCAATGCTCACTCCAAGCGCAGGTATGCTGAACATCATGAAGTAGACTACCATTATGCCGACCGTCCACTTCATCTTCTCCCTGAAGGTAAGCGGCGTGGCTGGCTTCTTTATGCCTGGTATATACTTAAGAATAGGGTCGATGAAATCTAGTTTTATTTTGATTCACGCGGCTGCCTAAGCGATTAGTAATGCTCCCTACATCTTTTTATAAGTTGCAGGCTTTGCATACAGCTCCACAAGGTAGCTGTTGTCCTTCATTACCTTCCTTCTCATTTCAGGCTCGTAGCTGTATCTCTGCTTCAGGTAGCCAGCCACGGCAGAAGCGGCCGCATCAACATAAGGCCCTATCGAGCTTTCCGGAGCGTACCTTATCCTGACGAGCCTCGGCACGTGCCTGTATTCCTTTGCTATCCTGATGCTGCTAGCACCCGCAATTTTTGCGATATCTCCTAGTTCCAGGCCCTCCATCTCTCCGGCAAGCCTGCTTCCAGCAATGTAGAAGAAGTCCGAGAGCGGCGCTGCAGACGGATGGTCTGCCATGGGCAGTATCGCGGATGCGAAGTAGCTTGCAGAAACGTTCCCTCCGATCTTTGCTATTTCCGATACATCTGAGATTATCTGGTTGAGGCTCAGGGCCTCAGAATGCGTTTCATCAAGCCCAAATCCAGAAGAGCTGACGAATCTGCACCTGCCGTCGCCGTTGTATTCGCATTCTGTTTCTGCCACTGAAATCTGCGTGCCTGTTGCTGAGGTGAGGTATCCCGCAATGAGCCCGGATTCGTAGATGTGCATCTTCCTGTTTATCCCTTTTGCATGCGTACCAGATGCAGTTATCACAAAACTGTCATCGAACGGATAGTAAAGCATGTTTTCAAGGCCGCCGTTTCCTAGCGCCGCCAGCAATGTGCTGAGGGTGCCATCCGACTTTGAGTATATGTTCTTGCCAAGTGAAAAACCGTGCTTGTATGCAATCCTTTCAAGGCCCGGGCTTGAGCTGTATATAGCTTCAACGGTCGCAAGCGCGCTTTTTGGGAGCTCCTGCTTTCTGTTTCCTATCATGCCCTGCGCGACGATGTCCTCGAAATCAGCGATCTTCCCGAAAGCATGCCTTGTTTTCGCTGCTGTCATGCTGCCGTTTTTTTTGCGGCTGCCAGCCTTTTTCCGCTTTGCTGTTTTGGCATGCTCTGCCCTATCCTTTCCCCTTTTAGCATTTCGATTCCTAATACTAGTCGCCAACAGCCTCTTTTTGGCCATACAATTACCCTAGGTTCTCAAATATGCTTGCAACTGATAAGTAGATAAATTTTTCCAGAGCGCCACGGACTGCCGGTAAAAGCGCAAAATAATGCAAGCGCGCCGCATTGCCGCAAATTCAGTGTATGCTTATGTCAACAACTTCAGCTCTTTTCCCTTTTTCCGTCATGCAATTACCTACTCCTGACTTTTGCTTTTCTGAGCGGGTTCACATCTAAGCGCGATGCGGTCCTGCGCAGGGTGTAATACAGGAAGAGGAGGTTTATCGCAATGAGCACCGTGAAGAACAGCATCTGGTACGTGCCTACAATAGCGAGCACTCCGCTAACTGCAATTGCATTGAAGCCTACAGCATAAAGTAATGTGCCGAGTATGGGGGCTTGGCAGCCACAGCTTGCAATGACGCCTCCTGCCGCTGTTGTGGCAGCGCTAAGTGCGCCATCAGAAATGCCTCCTTTCCCTGACAATGCGCTGGCAACCGAGTAGGCGCCTGCGGTAAGGAGCATTGATGCAGATAGAGCCAAGGCATATATCATATAGTTCGGAATCTCCAATAAAAGCACAGTCCCGCTCAGCGAGAAGACAAATCTGAAGAAAAAGTAGTAGAGTACGTCTGCGGCAGCATTGAAGGCCACATAGTATGGGGAAGCATAAATGCTCTTCAATACCTTAGTTTCTCCATGCATGTCATTTCCTTATATAACAGCCTCAAGCTGCTTGATCGCAGGAATGCTGCTGCAAGCAGGCGCGGTGTTGTTGAGGCTTGCGCATGCGGCAGCGATGTAAAGATCTGCAGCTGCATATTCGGTCCACGCGAACTTGTCATTTGGGTTTGTCAGCTGCGAAAACACGTCTGCATGAGTCATGTATGTCATAGGTATGTGTGACGAGTTGGTCAGTGTGCCATTACCAAAGTCGGCAGCGTCTGCGCCAGGAGAAACCAGATTGCCCCATACCGTATACGGGGTGCCCTGGAAGTTGTTGTTCTTTGTTATTACCTGCGCAGCGGTTATGTATGCGGTGTTGTTTGTAGCCTGCACCTGCGAAAGCACAAACGAAAGCCCCTGCATCTGGAACCCTGCAGTTATGGGAGAGGCATAGTCCATCGATACGAAGTTGATGTAACTGCTCTGGTAGAAATTGCCCAGATCCATTGTAGATGTGGAGTTGTAGTGGGCTGGAACCCAGTAGATGGTAGGCAGATCTCCATCACCGAAGCTGCTATATCCCTTGAAGAGTTGTGAGAAGCTCCCGAACTTCCCGAGGGCCAATGCCATGGCCCACCTGTTCTCACCGCAGAAAATGCATGATATTGCCCCAAGGTAGATAACTGTAGGCTTTCCGTTTATCTGAAGCGCATAGCTCGCCTTTGTGAAAGAGTTTGTAAATATGAGGCC
Organism: Microcaldota archaeon; assembly: GCA_021805625.1. Classification (GTDB taxonomy): domain Archaea; phylum Micrarchaeota; class Micrarchaeia; order Micrarchaeales; family CABMGC01; genus JAJZEU01. Next base: position 517 of record JAJZEU010000031.1, on the reverse strand, counting down.
GCTCAGGCTGCCGTTCAAAAGCATATTTGCAGCTGTTTCGAAGTAAGAATCTGGTGCATTGTTTATTGCAGCGAGTTCGCTTGCGTTTAGAGGTTCATTGATGCTCGTGAGCCTGCTTCCGAATGACTGGTTTTCTGTGATTACAGGATCTGCGGCGATGCTCAGCGGCGGCGTAAGGAGGTTTGCATTGGAAAGCTTGACTATTGTAGTGCCACTAGAGTTCAGCAGCGTAATCGAAGGCGGAGCAACATGGCTGTTAAGGGCAAACACGCTAACAATTATTGCTATTATCCCAACGCCCAAAGCGGCATAAGACACTATCTTAGCAGTTCTCATCTCCTTCTCAAGCTCTTTTTTTCCCTCCATTAAATCTCAACTTGCAGAATTTATCGCAATGTATAAGAATATTTATCGCTAGCATATAAATAATAATGCCATCTTTTCGCTTTCCGAGGGTAACCGCATGTACCAAGCAGTCAGCGTGCTCGCCAATTCCAGTGAATCGCAAATGGAGCTC
>JAJZEU010000097.1 GCA_021805625.1 Microcaldota archaeon | reverse complement strand
ATGAGGGAACTATTGAAGCTTTACAGAAGCGGAAAAGCATATGTAATGCTTGCACTCGTGGCCCTGCTGGCTCTCGTTGCCATGCTTATACTGGACTCTTTTGGAAATGTGCTCATTCTGTACCATGGGGACATCAGCTTGCTTGCTAACAGCAGGGAGCTTGGAGCATATCTTAGCGTGTTACCCAGCAACTCCATGATATACATATCAGCTGCCATGCCATATGCGCTAACTTTCGCAAGTCTTTACAGCAATGCGCGCATAGGCATTTCTGATGTGCGACTTATCAGCAGCACACCAACGTGCACTAGCGTGGCTAATGCTTCTTATGTTGTTTTACCTGAATCGTGGGCAAAAAGTGCCGATGTATCGTCCAGTTATGCGAGCCCCTGCATAAATTGGACTGAAGCATTTAGCATAAGCGGCTACGCCACGGTTTACTACACTGGCAGCGCGGCTCGCCCAAAATAAGAGGGGTGGACTAAAAATACCAGATGCGATGTCGATGTACATGTCAACCAAACTGCAAGGAGCTGATTACATCGAGACGCTGTCAAACGTCCTAAAATCAGACGTTCTCTCGACACCGTACAAATCTTGAACTCTTACCCAAGGAAAGAAAGAGTTATATAACTTAAATAGCCTAAATTAATAGGATTAATATTTGGTGATTTTTATGGCAGAGCCTTTAGAAGAAGAACTTAAAACCTACGAAGAAAACAAACAAGAATTAGTAAAGAAGGCTAACGGCAGGTATGTCTTAATCAAGGGTAAGACGATAGTTGATATTTTTGAATCTGAACAAGATGCTATTAAAACGGGCATCGGAAAGTTTGGGAATGTTCCTTTCTTAGTTAAGAAGATAGAGGAAGTAGAACAAACACAAAATTATACTTCCAATTTGATAAAAATTGGTGTGTAAATGCCTTCAATCACGATACCTTCTGCTAATCTACAAGGAGAAGGGCCAACAGTAGAGGTACAATTTCTAATTCCGAGACAGCTAGAAGAACAATATAAAAAAGAAGGAAAAGCCATTCCTGCGCCCATAAGTATTAAGGCCTTAATTGATACTGGTGCCACAAACTGTGTAGTGAGACAGGACATACCAAACGCACTTGGCTTGCAGCCAATTGATATTATTGGAATAAATACGCCATCAACTAAAAATCACAGGGTATACCGGTATTTTATGAGAATGGTTATACCGTCTACAAATATAACATATGAAGGGTTGTTTACAGCACTGCCTTTAGACGGACAAATCATTTCTTCTCTAATCGGACGAGACCTTTTAGCATTTGGAATGTTAATTTATATAGGAAATGCCAATCAGTTTACCTTATCTTTATTATAATTAGAGATTAACATGGATAAGCAATACATACTTGAAGAGGTACGAAGAACAATGATAGAAAATGGTGGAAAGCCTCTAGGCGTGCAGAGTTTTGAGAAACAAACCGGGATAAAATTTCATGATTGGTATGGGAAATATTGGGCTAGATGGAGTGATGCACTAAAAGAAGCCGGTTTTACGCCACATTTCATAAGATGAGTCTATGAAGATACTGCAGCTTGATGTCGAGAACATAACTTATGAGCTGATAAGCCCGGAGGCAAGCGTATACGAAAAGAGTGATGAGAAAAAGGTTTCGGTAGACGACGCTGTGGTGCTGCTGGTTTCGGTGGAGAAAGGGGATACTGAAGAGACCGCGAAGAAAGCTGTGGATGAAGCCGTAAAGTTTATGGAAGCGGAGAAGCGCAAGATTCTTTTGATCTACCCGTTTGCACATCTCAGCAGGGAGCTTGCTGCACCAAAGGAGGCAATGGAGCTCATACAATACATGCATGATACAGCTTTGAAGAGGTGCGATGCCAGGAAGGCGCCCTTCGGATGGAACAAGAAATGGAGCATAAGGATAAAGGGGCACCCGTTGGCTGAGCAGTCGAGGAGCTACAATGCTGAGGAGCAGCGCAAGGCTGGCTCTGCCGACAGGGAAAAACCAGGGCATAAGGAAGAGCTCTCTGAAGCCCTGAAGCAGGAGGAGAAGGTAAGGTCCACATGGTACATCCTGACTCCGGAAGCCAGGCTCGTACCTGTGAAGGACTTTGATTTCAATGGACATGATGCACTGCACAGGTTCGCGAATTACGAGATCACAAAGGTAAGGAGCTACCAGCAGGTACCGCCGCACGTGAAGCTCATGCAGAAGCTGCAGCTTGTAGATTATGAACCTGGCTCCGATGCAGGGAATATGCGCTTCTATCCCAATGGCAGGCTGATAAAGGGCCTGCTCGAGCGGTATGTGACTGACAGGGTCATAGGCTATGGTGCGATAGAGGTCGAGACGCCCATAATGTACGACTACGACCATCCAGCGCTGAAGGAATACCTGAACAGGTTCCCTTCCAGGCACTATATAGTCAAATCTGACGACAAGGAATTCTTCCTGAGGTTCTCAGCGGACTTCGGCCAGTTCCTGCTCATGAGGGATGCGACAATATCTTACAAGCAATTGCCGTTTAGGTTCTACGAGATAACCAGATACAGCTTCAGGAGGGAGTTGAGCGGGGAAGTTACAGGCCTAAAAAGGCTCAGGGCTTTTACCATGCCTGACATGCACACCCTTTGTGCGGATGCCGAGCAGGCGAAGGAAGAGTTCGAGAGGCAGTTCGACTTCTGCATCTCTGTGCTCGGTGGCATAGGCATACAGAAGGAAGCTTACGAGGCTGCGATAAGGTGCACCGAAGAATTCTGGAACGGCAACAAGGATTTCATAGAAGGCCTTGCAAAAAGGTTCGGGAAACCTGTGCTCATAGAGATGTGGAACTTCAGGTATGCCTACTTTGATCCAAAGTTCGAATTCAATGTCGTTGATTCTATGAACAAGGCCACTGCACTCTCAACGGTGCAGATGGACCACGAGAACGGCAAAAGGTACAGCATGTCATACACCGACAGCGACGGCAACAAAAAGTATCCGGTCGTTCTGCACGACTCTCCCAGCGGCGCAATAGAGAGGATAATATACGCGTTCCTTGAGCAGGCGAGCATTGACGAGAAGAACGGCAAGATACCTTCATTGCCGCTCTGGCTCTCGCCAACGCAGGTGAGGCTCCTTCCAATCTCGGAGAAGCACGTGGAAAAGTGCGTGCAGATAGCAGAGGCGATGGTTAAGAAGGGCATAAGAGCAGATGTCGACGACATGGATTCAACGCTTGACAGGAAGGTAAGGAATGCTGAGCAGAGCTGGGTGCCTTACATCTGCGTTGTAGGCGACAAGGAAGCCAAATCCAGTAAGCTTGCCGTCAGGATAAGGGGCAGCAGAGCGCAGAAGGAGATGGGCATTGAGGAGCTTGAAGCGGAGATATCGAGGATTGTGGAAGAAATGCCCAGGGCGCCGATGTCGCTGCCGATGCTTCTTTCAAAGAGGCCCATTTTCAGGGGATAGCGGTTGTGCACTGTTTCCGCAATTCTCAACCGCTGCGATAGAGGTAAAGCCCGGTTCCAGAAATAACTGTCTTATTTTGCAGAAAACCAATTCGGTGCAGCGAGGTACAGGCAAGACCACTGGAGCCGCTTGAGAGGTTGCTGGTGGTTATTGTATAGTCGTACTTTTCTGCAGAGGTGCAGTTCTGCAGGGGCTCGCTGTACCCTTTGAATCTGCTCAGGTTGTCAAAGTGCATGTACGTTACTATCCATGGCAGTTGTACCGGCAGGTATATTGTAGTAGAATTTGGAAGCGCATTCAGATACGAGGCGAGGTGAAGCTGAGGGCGCATAGAGATTAGGTAACCCTGATAGTTCAGGTTGTTTGCCGCAGCTGAAACATATGCCAAAAGTAAGATTACGACTGCAACAGCAATCAGAATGTAGGGCTTGTGTTTCTTGAACTCTTCAGTCAGCTTTACAAGGAAGATTGCTGGCAGGAGCGCCATAGGCACGGCGAGCATCGTCAGGAAACGCCACTCCTGCGGTATCACAGAATACTTGGGCGGAAACAGGCCCACATACATGGGCCCAGCAAGCAGATACAGCATACCGAACAGAAGCCAGAAAGCAGGCAGGTATGCGGCTTTTGACCTTTTAAGCAGCAGGTATGCGGAAGCTATGAGAGAGAGGTAGAAAAAGACGGCATTTGCATTTATCATGGACGGCGCACCTGGGCCAAGCTTCGGAAGGAGTAGCGTTTCATAATATGGCGTTGGAGCTACTGGCGCTATGAAATGGGCGGAAACAAACCCAAGCGATACGCTGAGGATATGCAGAGGGTTGCCGCTTATAAGGTAATCAAACAGAGCAAGCAGAAGCGCAGAGAGGGCAATTCCCCACACTATGCCAAGGCTCTTCCTGGTTATTTTAATACGCGTTTTGTTAAGCCCGTGGCCAATCTTCATAATTAGCATGTATACTACTATTACTACGCCGATCACCACGCCGAGGGGCGATGCCAGAAAAGAAGCGAAGATTGAAACGCCGGCAGCAAGATACCACAACGAGCTGTTTCTGGAATACCCCTTTATGAACGACAAGACTGCCAAAGATGCAAACATCGCCATAGGGATTGTCTCGTTTCCGCTAGCAGCAAGGGTATTTATGATAGGGATAAGGCTCAGAAAGAAGGCCGCAAGCAGACCAGCATATTCGTTGTAGAGCTCCTTGCCTATGAAGAACGTTATAAGAACCAGAATAAGCGTGGAGGTTATATCCCACATCGCATTCGAGACAAGATTTACTCCCATCAGCTTGTAGAATGCTGCTATTGGTATTATTTGCAGGAGCCTGGCGCTGTATGGCGGGATGAAGAAGCTTGTTTGCCCATTGGAAAACATGGAGGCAAGCAGTTCGTAGGTGGTGTCATCGTCAAGGAATGACGGGGCTTCTAGATGCGTGAAGAGATACACGACAAGGCAGATAAGCAATGCGGCAAGCAGAGCGTATGCAAGGGTATGTTTTCTTTTGCTGCCACCGGAGCGGCGCAGAGTTTTCCTGCTCTTTTTTGGCATGTTACAACCATCGCTGCTGGAATTATGCAGCAGCCAAGACTTTTATTCCTATCATTGGCTTTCCAGATCAGGAAACTGCGAGGAAGTGCTCTTTCAGGTGATAGCGGTTGTGCACTGTTTCCGCAATTCTCAACCGCTGCGATAGAGGTAAAGCCCGGTTCCAGAAATAACTGTCTTATTTTGCAGAAAACCAATTCGGTGCAGCGAGGTACAGGCAAGATTGCTGGATG
>JAJZEU010000105.1 GCA_021805625.1 Microcaldota archaeon | reverse complement strand
GCCTCCTATTGTTACCATCTTTGGCGTCACTTCGGGAATCGCGTTTGTGTAAGAGTCTCTTTGTAGGCAAGCATTGAAGCCGGGCAAGTTGCTCACTATAAGATTCTTCATGGCAAATATAGCGGCTTCTTGCGCTCCCCCGTTAGTTACAATATATCCCATTAATCACCTACCATCCTTTTCAGCAGATAGACGCGCTATATTTGGGTACATTTTATCTATTTCTTTTCTTCTTATACCCAAAATAATATCTTGGTTTTTAAACCCGCTATCGGTTGTTTCTCTAATAAATTCGTCAATTGCGGCTTCGCTAGTAACTCCTGAGACATACGAAGCTATTAATTCTTGGGTTCTGTTGCGGAGCGCAAGCACGTCGTATGTGGTGTGCCTTGTCATTTCTGCTTTCCTATAAGGCTTTAGATCAGCCTTAGCGAAAATCATATATTTGCTTTCTACAGCCTTATATGTGCCAGCCCATCTTAGCATAACTATAATTGCATGCGACCATGCTCCGTTGTTGACAATGGCTCGTACATTCCCTCTGATTTTAACTTCTTGCGCAGTTCTCCATATGTTACCCGGAGTAAATACAATCTCGCCTTTCTCTGATATTTCTATGTTTGCATCATCGGCGGAATCTTCCAGCACATATGAGTTGTGAAAATGCGTGCGCCTTCTCATCTTGCTTCTTACATTGGCTTTCATTTCTTCTGCCAAAATATCCTTTATTTTACTTGCAGCAAAAGCAACAGCATTTTTATCCCTCATGCCACCTTTGTCTGGCGTAATAACTTTTTCAGTTCTAGAAAAAGCGCCTTTGTTGTAATATTGCTTGACTTGCCCATCTTTGCCGACATAGTTAACCATTGCACCTCTGGATGTTATAATGGCTCCTCCTGCTTTTAGCTTCCTTATGTAGGCATTTTTTTCTTCTTGGAAACGGTTTAATAAGTCGCTATATTGCTTCCCGTTACCGCCTGGCGTTGCACCGATTTTACTTAAAATCCTGTGCAGCTCCGCGCTGTAATCTCCGTACCCAAACTCGCTTATGGCAGCCGCGCCAACATTCACAATTGAAGATGCAGCCGCTATCCCAGATGCCCCGGCGACTTCGTCGCTTTTTAAAATATAAAGCATCTCTGCGTTTTCTTTGTTTGCCCAAAAATTGTTAACAGATTCTCTCATGGCTGCTTTTTCAGCTTGTTCGTCGGTCATGTTTACGGCAGCCCTTTGCTGTCTTAGCTCATTCTGCGTTTTCTTTGCCGTTGCTATCAAAAGATTCAAACTTTCATTTTCTTTGGTATTGGCTTCAAGTATGGCATCTTCTTTGTAAACTAAAGTTATATCGCCATTTTTACCAACTACACGTTCAGCAAAACCTTGCTCAACTGCCATATCTTCGTCCGCTTGTAGTGCCAATTTTCCCTGAATAGCATTTTGTTCCGCTATAAAATTAGCGCGTTCGATAGCATTTCTTTCTTTCCTTGTCAGCTTACGCTCTCCGTTGTCTGCAGTGTCAATAGCTTCCGAACTGGCTTTTTTGCTCGTTCTTGGCTTGCTAGCAACTGTTTGCTTTGCGTCACTTGCTGCATTAGTAATAGTGTCGTTTGCTTGGGACGCCGCCAACCTTTTTTCGCTTTCTTTCCTAGCTTCCAGCGATTTGAGTAACCCCTCTGAATGTTCCGGGTTTGCTTTTAATATCGCTTTTGCCAGATCTATATTATCTGTAGCGAAATACGCGAACTGATCCGGGTACCTACTAAAATAGTCACCTAGTATTTTTTTGTCACGTGTTCCAGCAAGCCCTCTTTCGACGTCCACCCCTATATTTCTATCGGAAGCTTCCTGCTGTAGCTGTTTAGCCCTTTCTGGGTCTGTATATTCGTCAGCCATGTTTACATCTTGGCCTTCTCCCACATCGTCATCAACCTTTTCCCTAGTATGCGAAAACCCTAATTCGCTTATACTATTGTTCTGAGACAAAGTGCCAGTAATAACTGCACTGTCTCTAATTTCGGCAGACCCGTTTTCCCCAAAATTTTCGTCTATTACATATGCCTGCATCATCTCAGAAGCTCTGCCAGCGACTTTATCTCTTCTTTCTGGTGACCAATTCAAAATACTTTTACTGATTACAGCAGCAGCATCTTCGTATAATTTTGTATTGTCAATCCCACTTATGTTTGCTATTTTACGCCAGGATTCAAATTCCGCCATTACTTGTTGATCTATAAAACGACGGCCTTTGCCTTGAGTGTCTAACCCATTATAAAACTCAAATAGCCCACCAAAATTTTCTATTTGTTCCTGAGCTATCATCCTTGTATACATTTGCGTATCTCTGTCTTTGATCTCTGCGTCCGTTTTACCAACGTAGGAACGTATGTCTTGAAATGGGCTTTGCATAAAACTTTTATTATGTAAAGCTTCCATTATCCCGTATGTCAACATATTGTAGAAGATCATATCACTCAAGCCGGGTTCAGCGTCTTTGAACTTAGCAGCAATCGCTTCATGCTGTAAATTGGCGGCTCTGTGCAGGTATGTATAACGGTTAATAAAAGGGTCGTTATCTCTCACAGCTTGAGATATGGCATCATACCAAGCTCTACCTAACAGGCCATCTTCTTTGGCGGCTCTATGTATGTCATCATCTCTCACTATATTGCACTCATGTATTCTGGTTGTTCTCTTACTATTTGTATGATCGAGTGGATAACACTATTGTCCACAATGAATGGATCGTGCGCTCTTGAAACAATCCACTGGATACCGGCATATATAATCCTGTCGTTTTCTACAACATCGTCTTCTGCTCTAATTATCATCTCTTTTAAAGAATCAGCGGCTTGGTTGAAACTATCGCCTAACATTGCTGCTTGGTGAGAATAAAATTTACGCTGCTGTGCATCGACTGCTCTTATTGCAATGCGGCTTTCCGGCACAAGATTGCCTTGCATGTCATAAGATTGGAACCTTATCCTCGTAATATCTTGCCCGTATTTGTTGAAAATATCTTCGGCTTGTTTTAAAATCAATTCTGCGGCAGAAGCTTCTAGTTTTTTATTCAGGAATTGTCCACGCATTGTTTACCACTCCTGCGGGGATTCTAGTGTCGTGTCAGTAGGCCAAGGGTTCGCAGGGTTAGTCGGATCAGGATAATATGGCTGGCCGGGTATGTGTGGCACCAATGGCCACCCTATCTGCGAAGAGTTCGTGTACAGTACTGTCTCCTGTAGCGCCAATGCTTTGTATTGCTGTGACATCCCCAATAGCGCCTTTTGCGCAGTGGCCGTATCGATCGAATACAAGCCGCCTTTTGAGTTCTGTGCTACAAAAGCTGCATCGGCGGCCATCTGCATATAACCCAAGCTCACAGCGTAGTAGATTAAATTCAGGGTGATTGACGTTGTAGATGTTATTGCGTTGTACTCGTTTGCAGCTTGCAGCAAGAACGCTATCCCGCCATCTGTGAAAAACGGGTTGGATAAGTCTGTGTCGCGAAGCAGGAACCTCACAGCGCCTATAGGCGTGTTCAAGTCCATCGTTTCACTGGTTGTGTTGTCTACGTTAACAACAAACACAAACTCGCTGTTTACATACAGGTCTTGGCCATTGGCAAATGTAGCAAGGAATGCTAGCCGCCATTGAAATCCTGCCAATGCCGCCAAGTCCGCTGAAGTGGGCGCATACGTGAATAGTGTCGGAGATGAACCTATACTCGTCAATGCGCCTAAAAGCGTCACCATGGCACTTGTAGAATTGTTAAACGGCAATGCGTACAATGACTTCAGAGTAGTGCCCGTCAAGTCAAGCTCGCTTAACGTCCCCGTTGGAGGCGTGTCGGTAACCTGCATAGGGATGAGCAACCCTACGCTTGCTTGGTTGATCGTTATAAAGTCTTTGCCAACAGGCGAAGTGAGCGTTGTGGGTTGGTAGATTATCATTGGGCTTTCACTACAATATCTAATGTTTCGATAAACGTTCTTGTGATACCGTCTGATGTTGTAACAGTAACCTGCATATCTGCTCTGTATATACCTTGGGCAAGAACGCTAGTATCAAGGGAATAAGAGCACGTCCACACAGTACCACTTGCACCAATTTCGCTCATTGGCTTGGGGTAACCAGCCAACGTCACGCCATCTTGCGACAGCGTGAACGATGTACTGACTGGGGTTATTACACTACCTGTTGTATTGCTGGCGAGTTCAAGGTATATGCTCCTTGCTTCGCCTTTGGTGAAGTTCACTTGTTTCATTAGATTTGGGTGGCTGTAATAGCGCCCGCTGCAAATGAAATGGTAGAACTGTTACCTACGCTAATTGGCGCAGTAAGGTTTTCGAAATGCCAACACTCGTATGTACCTGATGTTCCTGTATTGAAGAACAGAGCGTATGCGCTGATAGTCCAAGGTCCACCAGTTGCAGGGGTAGCAGGAAAACTAACTGTTGCCGAATTGGATACGCTGTCACCAGCGCCAATGCTTGTATTGGCCGTGATCGCCCCAAGCGTTACGGTCTGTCTTGCATATCCTGTATAAACAATCTCTGCTGGCAATGTTGCGCTGTTTGCAAAATCTGCACTGAACAGTGCTATCTGGCAGAGTGTTGGGGCAGTAGGCATCGCTGTACCTTTTAGGTAATTCAGGATGTGATCTTCTGCTGTCTCAAATAGTTGCGTTGCCATTAAGAAACTCCTATCCTTGTTATGAAGTCATCGACCATTAAGCTCGGTACTATGACCAACAATGGTACTTGGCTCTGGTATGATACTGTCCCATTTAGTGCGCCTTGGCTAGATACGTTAACTGAACCGTATTCTACCAGATAGGCCGATCCTGTCACTAACGTACCAATGCCATCTGTTTTTGCAGTCAATTGGACTTGCTGCAGCACATTCGCGACAATGTCTCCGGTTGAAGCTAATTGAACGCTTAGCGAATACACACCGCTGGTACTTGCGTTCAGTTCACCTGTAGTCATAAATGCTACAGCATCTGCCATGTTGACAGTGTTCACAGACACGAGTTTGCCCGTGGCCAACATTTGGGCCGTGCCCATTGTCGTGATAAACCCGCTTGCTGTTAATACACCGCTCGATCCGAACCCTGCAGACAATGCTGCAAGGATTGATGCTATGGCGCTCAGCTGCCCTGCACTGCTCATTGGATACGGCTCTATCATATAAGTCGTAGAGCCGCCACTATCTTGATGCTGTGCGGCCCCTATATCGCCATAGCTAGTTGTAGTAAGCC
>JAJZEU010000063.1 GCA_021805625.1 Microcaldota archaeon | reverse complement strand
CCATTGGCTGAGCGGCGGGACCCAGTTCGCCCTGGCCGCCCTGGCCTGGCCCGCGTGGCTGGCCCAGCCCGGCCAGCCTCCGGATGCGGTGCTATTGGCGTAAGTTGCAAAATAACCTCCGCACAGCTTCAGCGTTTTGCCTGCGGCGGTCGCTTTTGGCGCTATGCTCCACACTATACGCAGGTACTTGTACGGATTGCCGTAAAACACCTGTTTAGGATATGCTGTCTGGTTTATGTAGAAGTCCCACGGCCCGTTGCTCTGGTCGTAGAGCATGCCGCTTTGGTTTGAAAGCTCTACGCCGTAGTAGTGTATGTTTATCAGTGGCTTCTGCAGGTATATGCCCGCTGCAGGAGTGCCCCACAGAAAAGCTCCCGCATACGTGACGTTAAGCGTCACGTTTTCTCCTGCAGCTGCGCTGCTCCTGTTGAGCCCTATGCTTACACCGGTAACATTGTTCACAACGAGAAACTGGTCTATGGTGCCTGAGCTCGTGTTCTTTATTCCTATGCCTGTCAGGTTGAAGAAGTTCACTTCGTTGGATGTGACGCTATCTGCGCTTATGAGGGAATTCACGGGCAGCGTGGAATTTGAGATGGGAGTTGAATTCGATGCGACGACGCCTGAACTTGCGTTCGATGGCACGTAGTAGAGCTTTGCCTCGAACGTCATGGCGGGCAATGTTATGTCCGGAGGATAGCCGGGAAGCAGCGGTGCCATCACGAGCTGCCATGAAGGGCAGTATTCTGTCGGGTTTGAGGTAAAGTTTATGCCGAACTGCTCTTGATATGGTATTATCACATATGAGCCAGCTGGTATCTCGTTGCAGCTGTGCATGGCATCATATGCATAGAACCTGCCCAGGTTCTCGAATTGCATGTATATAGGAACTAGTGCGAATGAGCCCGTGTAGTATATCTTCGTGGTGCTGGGCACAGCACTAAGGTAGCTTGCAATCTGCACCTGGCTGTACCTCGCATAGACAAGCCCCTCGTGCCAGAAGGTGTTTATCGGAATGGAGGTAGCGACAATGAAGATTATGGCTGCGAATGTGAGCACATCTGCGAAGATGCTCTTGAATGCAGAGCCGCACTCCGTTGCCCTTGCAACGGCTACGCCTATGGTAAGAACCACTGCAGGGGCTATTATAGTAAGGAATCTGCCCAGCCTGTAGGAGAGGAGGTAGTGCAGTGGGAAGAGGCCAACACTCATGGGCCCGAACTCGAGGTATGCAAACCCCGCCGAAAGCCAAAGCAGAGGCAGATATGATGAACGCTCCCTCTTGACAAGCAGGTAAATTGCGGCAATGACTGCAAAATAGAAGTAGAACCCGCTCGCGTTGCTGCCCTGCATGTTAATCTGGTTCCAAAGCTGCATGGGGTTGAGGATTTTTGAACCGATTATGTTTTTTAGCATGCTTACCAAGCCGTACGGGAACATCGTGCTTATGTAAAAACCGAGATTGGTATTGGTGGAGGGTATCGTGTTCTGCCCGCCGACCTGGCTGTAGAAGTGTCCGTTAACAGTGAGAGTTATGAAGGGGTTCCTTGAATATGAGAAAGAGTAATTAAAGATCATCAGTGCAGTTCCGGCAGCAAGAATACCGTATAAGAGGTAGAGAGTCGTCCTGTTTAAGCCTGTCTTTTTCCTTGCAAGCTCTATTATGAAATACAGCAATGCCACAATTATTATCACGAATCCCTCGGGAGTGACAAGAGGCGACGCGACAAGAAAAATGCCCAGCAGGAAATACCAGATCTTCGAATTCCGCTTTTGCGCGTATACTAGCGAAAGCATCGCCAGCGATGCCATGAACATCAGGGGTATGTCATCGCTTACTGTCGCAGAGAGCTGCACTACCAGCGGAAAGAATGCCATCAGAAGGGCTGAGATCATGCCTGCCCTTCTGTGGAGCGCCTCGCCTATGAAGAATACGGCGATGATGGTGCCTACAAACGAGAAAATGTCCCATGCAGATGAGGAGAGCATACCAACGCCGAAGAGTTTATAGAAGAGCGCTATCGGGAAGAATTGCAATATCCTCACGCTGAATATGAAAGGGCTCTCATGGAAGCTACCGGAAACTACGCTGTTCGCAAGGCTCAGGTATACGGTGTCGTCTCCGTAGAAGGATGGGCCGCCGGCATTCTTTACAGAGTATGCAACAGAGTATGTCACTATGGCGAGCAGCACAATAATGGAAAGAAGTGCGGGGTATTTTGCCTTGCGCTTATTACGGCGCTGGATTGAAACCTTTACATTCCTTGCTCCGAGTGGTTTTCTTCCCCTTGAATCATTTCTGCGCGCAGCCATGCATATACCGCACTATTCCCTTTTTGCCAATCTAAGCCTAAGCTCTCCGGGCACTTTCTGCCTGACGCTCTCTACTGTTTCAAGCTCTGCTATATTCAGGCTTGCGAGGTCGTCTATTATCTTCTTGGCTTCGCTTGAACCCTGCCGAGCTGCCTTGAGGTGCAGATACAGGCTGGGGACCGTGAATGAGGTGATGTCAAATCCATGCTTTTTTACGTAGTTATAAAAGTTCTCCCGCTGCGATTCTAATATGTGCCCCTTGTCGTAGAGGTCTACCTCGACAGTTATATCGGGGAGCGGTATGTTGAAAGAGCTTGAGGTGAAACCGTTCCTGTTTTTATATTTCAAGAGCCCCGTGCTCTGCCCTATCAGGACCATCTGTTCCTTCAGGCTGGTCTTGGCGTTCTCAATCTCTAATTCGTGGTTGTGCAGCTCGGCCCACATTCCTGCTAGTACTGGAAGGTCTCCGAATTCGTTAAGTTCCCAGAGCATGCTGCCGCCCTTCATCAGTTCTTTGTACATCTCTGCGGAAAGATTCCTTATGCGTTCTACAGATGATTCAAACTTCTCAGTTGGCATGGCCCACCGTTCCTCAGGCAATGTGGTTTGGATGGCCTGGTCTGCAACGTGCTTGATGCGATGTTTTGGCATGGCAATCACCAGGAATAGAGCGCAGACTAAACTTATTATTCTTTCCATTCGCAATTCATAGTATGTCAAACTTCGTAGTTGCTGTGCCGCTTGACCCGTCACTTGCAGAATTCATAGGCAAGAAGGGCAGTGTGAACAGCATCACATTCTACAACAGGAAGTTCAACGAGCATGTCATAGTAGCCCTTGCACCAACAGAGATAAGCGAGAAGTTCTATGCCGTAGCTGAAGCCATGATGGTTGCACGACAGATAGTGCTGAGCACAGCGAACGTCGACAGGCTCTTTGGAGAAATGCTGGTGGCATGCTCGCTGCTTGGGAAGAGGATCATAGCTACTGACGAGAACAACGTTGATGCAATGGCTGCAGAGCTTGGGATAAAGGGTATTGAGTATGCAGGCAGGGAGAAGCTCATTGAGATGCTTGCCAATTTTTCAGAAAACCCTAGGGAGAACCTTAGGATAGACATAGACAAGTCATTCAATGTCAAGGGTGTAGGTGCCGTGGCCCTTGGAATAGTCGGAAGGGGCACAGTAAAAGTGCACGACAAACTCTACCATTCCTCTGGCAAGGAGGTTACAATAAGGTCCATACAGAGCCAGGACGTAGACATCGACGACGCCGGACCGGGGACAAGGGTAGGGCTGGCTCTCAAGGGAGCTGAATCTGACGAGATAGAGAAGGGGGATGTGCTGGCTACATCACCTGTCAAGCGGGTAAGCAGGCTCTCGGCTGCAATCACCGCATCAAAATACGCAAAGGAGGAAATCGCAGAAGGCAAGACGTACGGGCTTGTGCACAACTTCTCCTATGCAAATGCTACGGTCACTGCAGTGGGAGAGCGGATTACTCTTTCATTGGAGAAAGATATTGCTATTGAGGCTGGCGACGAGTTCTTGCTCATGCGTGGCGCTGCGCCAAGGATATTCGCAAAGGGCACTGTCACATCAGAGGGATAGTCAGAGCGAGTTCCAGAGCGCGAAGAACTCCTTCCTCATTTTTTCCACGTCATCTTTTGATCGCACCACGGTTATGTGCTCTACGTTCCTGTGCATGCCACTGTAGGTCAGGTTCGCTGAGCCATCTATGGCAGCGCTGTCTGAGATGTACATCTTGGCGTGCACGAAGGAGCTCGGCACCTTCATATTGATTCCTTTTACGTTTTTCTGCGTGGCAAGCAGGTAGGCCATCACGGCTATCGCAATCCCTGAGCCAAAGATCACGTAGCTTATGTAGAAGCCCAGGAGCGCAACAGCAAAGTCTAGCACCACTATCAGGACCATGTATGCAAAAAGGGAAAATCTGTCCCGCCCGCCGGCAAGTAGCTTCCGCGCGGAAGGATCTATAGAGGATGATATTAGATATATCTTCTTTCCCGTGTGGTTGGAGAGCAGGAACCTGGCGTAATACGAGTCTATGAAAGGAGAGATTATGTAGAGAGCCTTGGCTTTTTGTATTAGCGGCTCGACGTACTTGTAGGAGTCCCTGCCAGAGTATGATTCCGTCTCCTTCCTGAAGATTCCGAACATGCTTTTATATCTGAGTCTGTATTTAAAAATATGCACCATTATGGCAGGGGAAGGAATCTGATGCGGAGGCTTTCCCTAGAGGAGCTCTTTTTCAGGGGAGAAGTGCTTGACCACGAGGTTTACATGCGCCTTGAGAGAGTGGAAGGCGACAGGAAGCTCAGGGGCCTGCTTAAGGCGCTTGCTGCAAAGGAGAAGAAGCACATGGCCATATGGGGCAAGCTCATAGGGGAGGAGCACGCCAAGCCAATACCACCAAGATTCGCCATGCCCAAGACTTTCGCGTTCATTCTGGTCAGGAAGATCTTTGGAATAACATTCATGATTAAGCTGCTCGAAAGGAACGAGTCAGCAGGACTGAAGGCCTACAGGGATGCCCTCGGCGGCGCAGCGCTCTCTGAAGAAGACAAAAGGTACACCAAGCTCATAATAGAGGACGAAGAGGGCCACGAACTTGCACTGCAGAAAGAGGTGCAGATGCATTCCCGTAACCTGAGTCACATGCAGTCCATTGTGTTCGGGCTGAACGACGGACTCGTTGAGGTGCTTGCTGCAATAGCGGGACTTGCCGCATTCTCAACATCTGTGAATTTCGTGATAATAGGAGGCATAATAATTGCGATATCGGGCACGCTCTCGATGACCGGCGGCGCTTATCTTGCGGCAAAATCGCAGAACATCGTAGAGGAGGGAGTGAACAGGAACAAGGAGCACAGCAGCCTTTCCAGCGAGCCCACAAGGAACGCGTACTATACCGGCGTGTACTACTTCCTCGGGGCATTGGTGCCCGTGCTGCCT
>JAJZEU010000043.1 GCA_021805625.1 Microcaldota archaeon | reverse complement strand
TTCCGATCTAGAATGCCTTCATGTGCTCCGGCATTATCTGTATCTGTGATTGTATCTGCAGCATGATTGTAATTGTTCGGGTAGGTATATAAGAATTTGGCAATTTTTGAAGGGAAGGATTTCACGGTGTACTCTATTTAAGCCTTGCTGGACAATGGTAACAGCTCAAGAATCTTACGGCTTCGAGGACAGGATTTTTGCGCGCTTTGCGGCTTTCTGGTGCTTGTCGCCGAATGGCAAAATTTTCCCGCAACAATCTTAAACTCTTACGGGCAATTATCATCCGATGGAGCTTAACGAGTCTGAACTCATAGAGAGGGAGCTCACGATAAGGAGCCTCAGGCTTACGAAAGAAGTGCTAGAGACCCGGAGGTCGATAGTGAGGTGGCTCGCTCTCTCGCTCGGCATAATAAATCCTGGAGAATCGCGGCTTGGTGCCATAGCCGTGTTGGATTCGCTCGTCTACTTTCAGTTTGTCAGAAGGGTGGATCCTTCAGTCAAGGACCTTGCTGAATATATAACACAGAATTGGGGAGGCATAAATGAGAAAACCCTGAGGTATCACCTTTTGCAGATGAAGAAAACGGGCTACCTTGAGAACAGTCAGGGCACTTTTTACTTCAAGCCTGTCAGCGTAGGCGACAGATACGACCCGAAGGCATGGATTTATGGTATTTTCGAATCCCAATATAAAGACATCGCGGACAGGATCGGAGATGCAATAAAGGAGCTAAAAAATAAAGTACAATAGGCAACGTTGGTTCTTATGAACAGGGAGATTTACTTCTGGATAATTTTCTTTGTGATAATCGCCGCTGGGGCACTGTACTTTAGATACGGGTATAAGCCTGGCATAGGGGTTTCTGTTACTGTAAACGGCAGTGCGATCCGTGGCATCTATCCTTACCAGAGTCTTGCGCTTCCGATACAGATAGCAAATACTGGCAGTTCTACGATAAAGGATATGGGGATTGCCATACTCATAAATGGGAATCAGAGCTCCTACTATACCGTTACGCTGCCTGCTGGCAAGTCCACGAGTTTTGAGTACAACTTCTCTGCTACTGCTCCTGGGATATACAATGTTTCTGCTGTGGCAGATCCCGGAAAGGTCTACAATATAGCAAATAGGAGGAGCACAGAAAGCAGCGTTAGCATGGATGTGATTGCAAATCAAAGCGCCAATCCTTTTGCATACATGCCTGGAATCAACATAACATCAAAGGCGCGCATTGATTCGACCCAGTTCGGCTTTGATGTCATGGCCTATCTCAAGGTATTCTACAACATCACTCTGCCGGAATTCCTTGGCGAGAATATAGGTTTCATTCAGCCCTTGCTGAACCTCACATACCAGTACGTGCATAACATGTCTATAGGATACTACGACTATGCAAACGGTTCAAGTGCATACATACTCATGCTGAGAGGTTACCTTTCCCCAAACATAGTGGGGATTGCTGCCGAAGCGGAAAACCTCAGCACGTACAATACCACGGCATTCGGGACTAACGTAACACATGTAAAACTCGGCAGAAACACGACTCTCTGCAGCTGGTACTCTGGGGGATGGCTTGACAACGTGCTTTACTCGGGCAGCGCAGACTGCATGAATGTAATTGTGAATAGGTACAACTCCACTTTTGTCAACCCGTACCAAAACATTTCTGAAAGGTTGTTCGGGGGGGCGAATGTCGTCAATGATCTTTCATACACTTATCTTGTCGGGAACGCCTTCCTCATTTCTGCTGTCGGCGAAATGGATTCTACAATATATATACCAACTGTAAAGAGATCGAATGCCACAAGCGGCACATGCTTCGGAGTAATAAGCAGTATAAATGGCACAGATTTTTGCAGTGAGATAC
The DNA here is from genome assembly GCA_021805625.1 of Microcaldota archaeon. GTDB lineage: Archaea > Micrarchaeota > Micrarchaeia > Micrarchaeales > CABMGC01 > JAJZEU01. The sequence goes on along the minus strand of JAJZEU010000043.1, from coordinate 19,012 downwards.
TGGTTAATGCAAGCGGCGGAACCGGAAAGAATGTTTCGGTAATGCGGACCACAGAGCTAACAAGCAAGTACAATGCTACGCTGCTCACCATATTTAACACAAGCACGCTATATGCCACAGAGGCATCTTCGATAGACATTGTAAAAGGGATGCAGCTCAGCGGCAATACAGTGGCATTTGTATCTGGCATAAAAAGCTCGTGTGGCTTCGTAAGTTCGTTCGGCTGCAGCAATGTCTCGTTTGCAAACAGCATGCTCAACTTTACCATTACGAATCTGCTGAACAGCACCGCAAATGTCAGCAGCATCATGTGCTATTATGTCAACAGGGGGAATGTGTCGCATATCAACATGCAACTTGCACCGGGAGCATCGAAAAATGTGAGTGCAACCTGCTACAATGGCACCTCGCTCATCGGTGGAGTACCGCTGGGATTCAGTCTTGACCTTATCACAAATTTCACCGCGAACGGAACAAGAAACCTGGTGGCAGGAAGCGCGTACATACCGATAGGATAGTGGTAAGTTTGAAGAATGCCTATGAGCTATTCCTTGAAAAGTTCCCAAAATATACGGAAATTCAGGAAAAGGCCTTTGGAGCCATAGAAAAAGGCGGCAACTGCATACTCATCGCGCCGACTGGCAGCGGGAAGACAGAAGCTGCATTTCTTCCGGTGCTCGACGAAGCATCCAAAAACAAATCCGGGGGGGTATATGCAATATACATCACTCCACTGAAGTCTTTGAACAGGGACCTTCTGAAAAGGCTCGACGAGATATGCAGAAAGCTTAACATAAGGATACAGACAAGGCATGGTGACACGCCACAATCTGAAAGGGCGAAGCAGAATGTGAATCCTCCCGACATCCTCATAACTACTCCGGAAAGCCTCCAAGGATTGCTGCTCTCCAGAAACATCAGGCCGCACCTGAAGAACATAAGGCATGTGATAGTCGACGAGCTCCATGAACTTTACTATAACAAGCGTGGGGCACAGCTTTCTATAACCCTGGAGAGGCTTGCAGAACTGAGTGGGGAATTCCAAAGGATAGGAATAAGCGCGACGATAGGGGACAAGGAAACCGCAAAACGATTTCTATGCGCAGGAAGGGAGTGCAGGATAGTGGAAGCAGAAAACAAGAAGAGTATGGACGTAAGGATAGAGATGCCGAAGAAGCCAGTGAAGGAGCACGCACAACTCGCAAATTCAATGGGTCTCGATGACGAATCCATGGCGAGGCTGGAGAGGATTGCAAAGCTTGTGGAGGAATCAGAGGGAACGCTCATCTTCACGAATACCAGGCAGGTTGCAGAATCGCTCGGGAGCAAACTCATAAATTTCTCCAATGCAGGACGCAACAGCAAGATAGCGGTGCATCACAGTTCGCTCGACAAGGAAGAGCGCATAAGGGTCGAAAATGATTTCAAGGATGGAAAATTGAAGGGCATAGTCGCTACGAGCTCGCTTGAGCTCGGCATAGACATAGGCAATGTGAACCTTGTCATACAGTATGGATCACCAAGACAGGTTACGAGACTCGTGCAGCGCGTAGGCAGGGGAGGGCACGCTGTAGGCAGCACATCGGTAGGGAAGGTAATTGTCGCAAATGCCATAGATGTCCTCGAATCTGCTGCGATAATAAGGAAAGCAGCAGAGAAGGCCTTGGAAAAGCACAACATAGAGGAGAACGCTCTTGACGTGCTTGCAAACCAGATATGCGCGATTGCCATAGAGTACAGGAGAATTCCGATCGACAAGATATGCGCAATTGTAGGAAGGGCTTCCCCTTACCAGAGGCTTGGCAAAGAAGACATCGTTAAGATTGTTAAGTTTCTGGAGCAGTTGCACATGCTCAGGTTCGATGGAAGCGAAGTGATGCTGTCTAGAAGGGCCATGAGTTATTTCTTCAATAACATCAGCGTAATCCCAGATACGAGAAAAATCGCCGTCAAGAACTTCGTTGACAACAAGAGGATATCGGTGCTCGACGAAGCGTTTGTCTCGAACTACATTGATGAGGAAAGCACCTTCATAACAAAGGGACTTCCATGGAAGGTTGTGAGCATAGAAGAGGATACGGTAACTGTTGAACCTGCTTTTGACCAAGAAGCCGCCATACCGGACTGGGAAGGGGAGGATATTCCGGTGTCGTATGAGGTTTCAAAGGAGGTATATGAAATGCTTGGCTCGTACAATGCAGATATGTTTGCCAGGATAGCCGACCAGAATGCAGCTGAAGCCGCAGAAAAACTCATAACTGACCAAAAAAAGGCGTACAGCATAAAAGAGGGCGTGCTCTTTGTCGAGGACCTGGAGGATTACATAATACTCAATACCCCAATGGGGAAGCTGGCAAATGAATTTCTTGCAAAAGCAATGGGCTCTGTGGCAATGCTAATGTCGCAGTCGAGGATTTCGGCGAAAGCTACCCCCTATTCTGTAGTAATAGATGTGAGCGGTGTAGTGAAAAAGATAGATCCAAGAAAATTGATTGCGGCGTTTTCTGAATATAGTATGGAAACCTTGCTAAAGAACTTCGTGGTAAATTCTGAACTTTTCAGGTACAAGTTCGTCCAGGTTGCCAAGCTCTTCGGGGTGATAGAGAAAAAGGCCGTGGTAACTAAGAGTGCTGCGAGCCGGCTTATTGAATTCTACAAAGACAGCGCAGTTTATGAAGAAACATTGAGAGATCTGAAGAAGAATTATTTTGACATTGCCGTTGTAGATGCATTTAGGGAAAGGCTGCACAATGGGGGGATTAAAGTGGAGGTAGTGAGCGAGGAATCCCCTCTTTCGGAGCAGATCCTCAGAGCCTCTTACCGCTACAGGGAACTTATAGAGAAGCTTGCGCCGAAGAGCTCAGAGATAGATGAATTTGCAAAGGCGATACTCGGCAAGGGCATTGATTTGATATGCACCTACTGCGGCTTCAGATTTGGAGTGGAGATAGGGAAAGTGGGTGATGCTGAAAAAATCCTTTGCCCTGCATGCGGCAGTCCTATGGTTGGCACGTATGACGAGAGCTACGAGAATGTTGTTGAGAAGAGGAGGCTTGGCAAGCAGATGAGTAGCAGGGAGAAGGCTATGCTTGGAGAAATGTTGAGGAGTGCGAGCCTCGTAGATTCTTATGGAAGAAGGGCATTGATCGCTCTTGCGACATATGGTATTGGCCTTGAAACCGCGGCGAGGATCCTAAAGATGCTCAGGAAGGACTTTAACATATTCGTAATAGACCTGATAAACGCACAGCGGACATTCATAAAGAACAAGAGATTCTGGGCGCGCTGATTGCGCTCGGAGCGGCATATACAGCGGGCCCGGGGGGATTTGGACCCCCGACTTACTGGTTAAGAGCCAGTCACTCTGACCAATCTGAGTTACGGGCCCGAAAGGACAGCAGATAGCTATTGCTTATTCTTCTTTATAAAATTTGCTACAGCAGCCCTCAGCGCATTGCCCCTTTCCTGCAGTTCATAGTTCACATTGATTAGCGGCTTGTTTATCTTTATAACCTTGCTGAGATCTGTAGGCGTAGCAGATATCACCACATCGCAGTCTGCCTTATTTATTGTTTCTCTGAGCGAACTTATCTGCTCACTGCTGTATCCCATAGCGGGCAATTCATTTGAAAGGTTCGGATATTTTTTGTAGGTGTCTGCAATGCTGCCTACTGCATACTTCTTTGCATCGATTATTTCCTTTGCTCTGTAGTTCTTTGCTGCTACTGTGCCTGCGCCGAACTTCATGCCACCGTGCGTTATTGTTGGTCCGTCTTCTATAACCAAAACACGTTTGCCTTCTATCTGCGACGGGTCCTTGACGATTATTATGGAGTCCGCCTTTATTATCTTTGCATGAGTGTTGAGCTTTGACAGATTCTTGATAAGATCCACGACTTCCATGGCCGTAGCTGAATTTACCTTGTTTATGAGAAGTATGTCAGCCATGCGCGCGACAGTTTCTCCAGGGTAATACGTGAGTTCATCTCCTACCCTAAGCGGATCTGCCACTGTTATCATAAGGTCTGGTTTTATGAATGGCGCGTCATTGTTCCCGCCGTCCCATATGATTATATCTGCTTCCCTCTCCGCCATTTCCAGTATGGCCTTGTAATCCACGCCTGCATAAAGTATCGTGCCGGCGCGTATGTGTGGCTCGTAGTCTTCTCTTTCTTCTATCGTGCATTTGTATCTGTCAAGGTCTTTCAGCGCTGCAAACCTTTGCACCGCCTGCGCATTGAGGTCGCCATATGGCATCGGATGCCTTATCACTACTGGCTTCTTGCCCAATTCCTTTATTATTTTGGCTATATACCTAGAGGTTTGACTCTTTCCAGAACCAGTTCTTACTGCGCAAACTGCTATCACAGGTTTCTTTGAAACGAGCATCGCCCTCTCTGGGGCAATGAGCCAGAAATCAGCTCCGTTTGCGTTGACTATGCTTGATTTGTGCATGACTTCCACATAGGGGAGGTCACTGTATGCCAGCACACACACATCGGCCCCTTTTTTCTTTATGAGCTCCGGCAGCTCCTTCTCATCATATATACGTATGCCATTTTTGTAGCGCTTCCCTGCAAGCTCTTTTGGATAGGTCTTGTTGGCTATGAAGGGTATCTGGTTGGCGGTAAATGCCACAACATCATATTCCGCACTGTCCTTGAAGATTGTATTGAAAGTGTGAAAATCCCGTCCTGCAGCCCCAAGAATTATGACTTTTTTGGCCATATTACCACATATATTTAGCGCAGTGCAAAACTATAATGCTTTGCGCCTTTTTCTCTCTGTAAAATGCTGCAAGAAGGTTTAAAAGGTTGAATTGCGTTTATTCTTTGACCAGTTGTTACCATGAGCGATGACACTGAAGAGTATAACGCATCCAAGATAGTGGTACTTGAGGGTCCGCTTGGCATAAGGAAAAGGCCAGCGATGTACATAGGTACCACAGGAATTGGGGGCGTGCTGCACTTGCTTTTTGAGGCACTGGACAACGCAGTCGACGAAGCGCTCGCGGGCTACTGCAACAGCATCGTCGTGAGGCTTTCTGACGGCGAGCGCGCGGATGTCGCCGAAATTTCCGACAACGGGAGAGGCATACCTGTAGATATAATGCCAAAATACAACAAGAGCGCTCTGGAGGTAATAATGACGACCATACACAAGGGCGCAAAATTCGACAACAACACTTACAAAGTATCTGGCGGATTGCACGGCGTGGGCCTCACTGTGATAAACGCACTGTCCGAGTATGCAGAGGTTATAGTGAAAAGGGAAGGCAAGATGTTCAGGCAGACATACAGCAGGGGAGTTCCTACCTCAGGCATTGAGATAATAAAGGATACACAGGAAAAGGGCACCACAGTAAGGTTCATGCCTGACGCCGATATCTTCCCGAATCCAAACTTCGAGATTGAACAGGTAAAGGAAAGGATGGGCTACACGGCATTTCTGAACAAGGGTTTGCGCCTAACCCTGATAGACGAGAGGTCTGGCGCGCATGACATAACCGAATACGTTTCGAAGGAAGGCGTGGCAGATTTCATAAGGGTTCTTAATGAAGGAAAGAATCCCATCACAGGTACAATATACATGAAGAAGCAGGCCGACAGTATTGTAATAGAGATAGCCATGCAGTACAACAACACATATGAAGAAAGGATAGAATCGTTCGTGAACAACATAAAGACCACCGAGGGAGGTACTCATGAGATTGGATTCAGGTCCGCGCTTACAAGGGCAGTTATAAACTACCTTCAGAAGAACGGGAACAACAAGAAGGACATAAAAGTTATCGGAGATGATGTAAGGGAAGGGCTGACCGCAGTCCTGCACGTACTCATGCAGTCGCCGGAATTTGAAGGTCAGACAAAAGAGAAGCTTGGCAACACAGCCATAAAGGGTGTTGTTGAGGAGATAACCTACAGTTTCCTTTCTCACTATTTTGAAGAGCACCCTTCTGATGCAAGGCAGATTGCAGAAAAGGTCATGAATGCAGCGGTAGCGAGGGAGAGCGCCAGGAAGGCTAGGGAGCTCGCAAGGAAAAAGAATGCATTTGAAGGTACTGTCCTTCCAGGCAAACTGGCTGATTGCATAGAAGAGAATCCAGAAAAGACAGAGATATTCATAGTTGAGGGGGAGAGCGCTGGGGGAAGCAGCAAGCAGGGCAGAGACAAACACATACAGGCTATTCTGCCTCTCAGGGGCAAGATACTCAATGTTGAGAAGGCAACCGATGAGAAGATATTCGAGAGCAAAGAGATCAGGACTATTGTCACGGCATTTGGCACTGGCATACAGGAGCAGTTCAACCCAGAGGCTCTGCGCTACGGGAAGATAATAATAATGAGCGATGCTGATGTCGATGGAAGCCATATCAGAACGCTCATCCTCACGTTCCTTTACAGGTACATGAAGCCGCTCATCGAGCGGGGCAAAATTTACATAGCACTGCCACCGCTCTACAAAGTTTCAAAGGGTAAGGCCTCATACTACTGTTACAACGACGAGGAGCTTAGGAAGAAATCTGATGAACTTGGGGAAAAAGTTTCGGTGCAGAGATATAAGGGATTGGGCGAGATGAATCCTGAGCAACTGTGGGAGACCACCATGGATCCTGCGAGGAGGGTTCTGAAAAATATGAAGATAAAGGATGCTGAAAGGGCGGACAGGCTATTTACAGTGCTCATGGGCGTCGATGTTTCAGAAAGGAAGAAGTTCCTTGAAGAGCACTCCACCGAAGTAAAGTTCCTGGATACGTGATTGCATGGGCTCTGTGCTTGATGTTCCATTGGAAGATGAGCTGCAGTCCAGCTACATAGACTACGCCATGAGTGTTATCATCGGCAGGGCGATACCTGACGTAAGGGACGGCCTCAAGCCTGTGCAGAGGCGCATACTCTATGCAATGTACAGCATAAACAACGTCCACGACCAGCCCACAAAGAAGAGCGCGAGGATTGTTGGAGAAGTGATCGGCAAATATCACCCACACGGCGACGTGGCTGTTTACGATGCGCTGGTAAGGATGGCCCAGGACTTTTCACTTAACCATCTTTTTGTTGAAGGCCAGGGAAATTTTGGCTCTGTTGATGGAGACCCTCCCGCTGCCATGCGATACACAGAAGTGAGGCTGACAATGCTCGCAGAAGAGATGCTCGATGACATGGAAAAAGATGTCGTTGATTTTGTGCCGAATTTCGATGGCACGGAGAATGAGCCGTTTGTACTTCCTTCAAAATTCCCCAGCCTGCTGGTGAATGGCGCCGGGGGGATAGCTGTAGGCGTCTCTACGAGCATGCCGCCGCATAATCTGATTGAGGTCTGCGATGCGGTCGCATACTACATAGAGAACGGCAATGCTACGGTTGAGGACATACTTAAGATAATAAAAGGGCCTGATTTTCCTACCGGAGGGATAGCCCTCATGTCGGAAAATGCATACAACGGCTACAGGTTCGGCAGAGGCAGACTAAGGATAAGGGCGAAGATTGAACATATCAACCACCAAATGATTGTTACAAGCATACCATACACTGTAAACAAATCCACCCTGATAGAGGAAATTGCGAACCTGGTAAAGGAAAAGAGGATTAGCGGCATAAGCGACATTACTGACGAAAGCGACAAATCAGGAGTAAGGATAAGTATAGACTTGAAGGAAGATGCGAACACTGAGTACATCACTAACTTTCTCCTGAGGCACACTCAGCTGGAGATAACATTTCCCATAATAAACATGGCGGTAAGGGGCAGCAATCTGAAGACCTTCAACATATTGCAGCTTCTTGCCTCTTTTGTAGACCACAGACGCGATGCGGTAAGGAGGAGAAGCGATTACGAACTGCACTTGGCGAAGGACAGGCTCCACATCGTGGAGGGCTTCCTGAAGGCGATAGACAGTATTGAGGGCATAGTGAAGCTTATCAGGGCGAGCGGAGAGCCAAGGGAAGCAGAAAGCCGGCTCATGGAGGAATATGCGCTGAGCGAGAAGCAGGCCAAAGCGGTACTGGACATGAAACTCGGCAAACTCACCCATCTTGAAGCAGAGACTCTTGGCATGGAGAAGGATGAGCTCAACAGCAAAATATCATACTATTCAGCAATACTCGCGGATCCTAAGAGGATAGACAGCATAATAATAGAAGAGACCAAGGAACTGAAGAGCAAGTATGGGAGGGAAAGGAGAACAGAGATTGCCCCAAGTGAAGAAATTGGGGAGATGGAGGAAGAGGATGCAATTGTTGATGAACAGACGAGTGTAATCTTCACGAAAGAGGGTTATGTCAAGAGGGTAAGCGCTGGCAGCTACAGAGAGCAGGCGAGGGGAGGCAAGGGGATCATAGCTATAAGCCTGAAGGAGGGGGATTATGTAAAGCAGATGATAACCTGCAACACGAAGGATTACCTTGTCTGCGTCTCTGACAAAGGAAGGGCATACTGGCTTAAGGCCTATCGCATACCAGAGAGCGGGAGATATGCTGAAGGCAAGGCCATAGTCAACCTTCTTGCACTGAAGGAGGAAAAGATAGTAAGGATGTTCAACATAAGGGAATTCGAGAACGCGAAGATACTCTTCCTTACAAAGAGGGGGCTTGTAAAGAAGATGCGCGCTGCGCTCTTCGCCAGGCCGAGGACGAGCGGAATACGCGCCATAAGCCTCAATGATGAGGATGCCGTAGTGGACGTGATAACCTACGACAAGGAGACCAACATAATAGTGATAACCGAAGCAGGAAAGGCGATAAGGTTTGAGGAAAGTGACCTACGATACACGGGCAGGGGAGCCCAGGGAGTTAGGGGCATAAGAATCGCCGCCGAAGACATAGCGAAGAATGCTGTTGCAGTTGGAAACGAAGGCTACCTCCTTACCGTTACAACGAAGGGCTTCGGGAAACTAACCGGAATATCCAGGTACAGGCTGCAGCACAGGGGAGGAGGTGGGGTAATAAACATAAGGACGGGGGAAAAGAACGGAGTTGTTGCGAAGGGGCTCTTTGCAAACGGCAATGAGCGTGCCTTGTTGATAAATTCTGCCGGCACTGCAATATCCTTCCCCATAAATACCATAAGGATTACAGGAAGGGCAGCCAGCGGCGTCAGGCTGATGAAGCTGGTTCCAGGTACAGGGATCGTAGATGTGCAGACGCTGGATGAACTCGGCCAGGCGGTGTCCCAGGAAGAAGGGTTGCAAAACCCTAAAACAATATGAATAAATTGCAACTTTTAGAAGTATTTAAATAGGTAAAGTGCGTATATTTATATGGCGCTCATTTCCCCCATTTCTACGCCAACAACAACGGTGGTTTTTTGTATAAGAAACACGATATCCCCCAAAAGCATATTAAAAAAACAGAACCCCAAAAGAAGAAGGCGGCGAATAGATTAAAGGCTAAAGCTAGCGTTGCGCATATGAAAGTGCATACGGCGGTGCATGCTGAAACACACAGGAAAACCAAGACCCAAATACAAATGAATGGCCATGGCAGTAAAAACGGGGCACTTTACGGCCTGGCAACGGCAATGGTTGACGCGAAGATCATAGACGGTGCGCTTTCCGACGGTCTTTTTGCCAACTATATAACGAGCAATATAGGCAAAAGGAGTGCGGACGTACTCAAAGCGCTTGTTACGCCGCAGACAGATGAGAAGCTTGCCGATAGTCTTGGCATAAGGATAAATGAGGTAAGGAGAATGCTGAACATGCTCAACACAGAGGGAGTTGCTAGATACATAGTAAACAGAGACAACAAAGGGTGGCTCACATTTAAGTGGTACATCGACGGTGAGAAACTCGGAGATGTTAGGGACAGGCTCTTTATAAACGATACAAATGTTGCTGCTGAGACCGCTGGAACATGCAATGACTTCTTCTACTGCGAAACTTGTTATAAGAAGCAGAAGCTTATACTTCCATTCGAAACTGCTTCTGAAACGAATTTCAGGTGCGAGGCGGGCCATATGCTTAAGAGGATAGACAGAGCCGATGTGGAAAGGCTTGCACAGGAAGGCCCCTCTATCGATGATTACCGAAGCGAGGTAGGGTAGCCAGGAGTGCCCGCCGGGCTCATAACCCGGAGATCGGTGGTTCAAATCCACCTCTCGCTATCCCCAGCGGGTTTCGCATGCGCGGACGTTGCAGATTTGTGACTAGGTGGGTGCACTTCCACTATTTTTAAAAATCCTTTCTAGGTTTATAACTCAGTTATCATATTCTTTAATATGTAATATTAAATAAGAAGCGACAATAGCGGAAGTGTGGGGTCATGCCTCAATGCTGTCAGAAACAGTTTTATATTATTCTTTGCATAATGATATAGCAGCTGGGAGGTAACATGCCTGTTGACGTATCTGTAGAAACCTTATTCAGCATGTTCAACGAAGAGAAAAAGACAGGTGAGCTCCTAAAGGTGGACAGGAATTTCTACGCGATCGCAGAACAGTATGTAAAAGCAGAAGAAGGTGCCACAGACGAGAACAAAAAGCAAAAGATTGCCAACTTCAAAAAGTTGCTTGCATCATTAAGATCACTGAGGGAAAGGAAGATTCTAATATATTTGGCATACAATAAACAGATAACAAACCAGATGCCAAACGAAGAGCAGGAACTGTACATTCAGGTAAAAAAGATTTTGGAAAGCGAGAACCCGGAAAGCGGGAGCGTTGCTAGGATAAAGGTAAGTGCAGACATTCCTGAAATCGTAATGCCGAACGGCAACAAACTAGGCCCGCTGAAACAGAACCAGATAATAGAAGTCGAAAGCGGAAAGGATCTAGATTTCATAATACAGAACAGGATAGGAGAGGTAATCTGAGTTGATTGCATGAAAATAGAGAAAGAACTCATGGCATACTGCGCAAACTGCAACAAACATACGAAGCACACAGTCAAGCTCTATGCTAAAAAACCAGAACGGTGGATGAATGTAGGAAGGAGGAGGCATGAGCGCGCGATAAAGGGTTTCGTGGGCAGCGTAGAGCCCAAGATACATCCAAAGAAGCTAGGGAAGAAGCAGAAGGTGATACTGCAGTGCCAGGTCTGCAAGAAATCCTCGGAGCGCGTGATAGGAGACCGCACGAAAAAGAAACTGGAGATAAAGCACTAATCTGATTTTGTATGATAATAAAAAAAGAGATGCCTGAGGCTGGCGAGAGGGTGCTGATCCGCATCAAGAAGGTCATGCCGTTCGGTGCGTATTGCGAGCTTGTGGAATATGGCATAGATGCCTACTTGCCGATAAAGGAAGTGGCATCAGGCTGGATAAAGAACATCCACGAATTCATAAAAGAAGGGGGGCGGGACGTAGCGGAGGTAATATTCGTTGACAAGTACAAGAAGGCTGTGGACGTATCGCTGAAGAAGGTCAACAGCAAAGGAAGGAAGGACAAGCTCAGCCAGTTCGCATTGGAGGGCAGAGGAGAAAGGATGTTCGAGCAGGCTGTGACGGCAGCGAACATGAAGGGCAGCGAAGACAAGCTCAAGGCCGATTTGGCAAGCAAATTCGAGACGTACTCCGATCTCGTAGACGCAGTCGTTGCAGAAGACCCGTCAATCGCAGGGCTTAAGGTAGATAAGAAATTCCTTGATGCATTCAAGGAAATAGTCACGAAGAGCATAAAACCAAAGGTTTTCAAGGTCAGCTATGTGGCTGAACTCCTATCACAGGGCCCGAAATTCAATATCGGCGAGATAATGAAGCTCTTCAGAGAGGTAGAAGGCCTAGGCATAAGGGTCACCTATCTCGGCGCACCGCACTATCTCCTCGTTTCAGAAGACTCAAGCTATCCGAAGGCAGAGGGCAGGATAAAGCAGGCCGAAGATTTCTTTGAGAAATATGCAAAAGTGGACAACTTCGAGTTTTCACTTAAAAAAGAAAAGGCGCAATGAATGGAAAAGACGAAGATATTCTACAGTCGCGTAAAGCTGAAGGACCCGATACTTGTGGTGGGATTGCCTGGCATAGGGAGCGTAGGCAGCCTCGTCGGCGAGCACCTGAAGAACGCACTCAGCGCGAAGCGCTTCGCTACGCTGCAGTCTCCGTTTTTCCCACATGAGGTTGTAATGCTGAAGAAAGGTGGAATGAGGCTAGTGAACAACAGGTTCTACTACTATAAGAACAGCAAGAAAGGAGCCGCGCAACATGACATAATAATCCTGCTGGGAGACGTCCAGGCCGTTTCTACAGAAGGGCAATACGAAGTCAATGAGAAAATAGTCAGGTTCTTCAAGTCTCTTGGCGGTAAAACCATCTACACGATTGGTGGTTACAACTTTGCCAACCAGTATGTGCAGAAGCCGCGGGTTTTCGGTGTTGCAACATCTCAAGCGACAAAGAAGTATCTGGAAAAACAGGGAGTGATATTCGGAGAGGCTGCCGGCATGATAATAGGCAGCGCGGGCATGATAGCGGCTTTCGCCAAGCGGCACAATATCAATTCTGCCTGTCTGATGGGTGAGACCGGTCTAGTGGACGTCGATGCAAACGCATCCAAGGCCGTCCTGGAAATCCTCTCAAAGATCCTTGGAGTGAAGCTGGACCTGTCGGACATAGACAAGATAGGAAAGGAAACGGAGCGTATGGTGAAGGAAATGGAGAGGGCGATGGCAGGAGCACAGCCTCAGCCAAGCAAGGACAACTTCACTTACATAAGATAATGGTTTCCTGAGCTGCATAGCGGCTATGACATATGCAAAATTGCAATCCTAAACCCCGCTGACCGCAAAACCTTTGTATTTAGCTTTTTTCTGCCATATGTTGCGCATACAGCCTCATCTGCGAATGCCATTCAACATGCGAGTGTTGTCTAGCCTGGCAGGATCTTGCCTTCCCAAGGCAATGGCCCGGGTTCAAATCCCGGCACTCGCACTGCGAGGATGATAAGGCAAGAAATTCAGAGTGAACAAAGATACGAGGAAGAAGCTCCTAGAATGACCCTTTATAAGCCTTCCGCACGCCTAAAGACAACCTTTTTATATGAGCCAAGACGCAATCATGCTGTGGTAGAATGGCACTTGAAACAAGAGCAAAAGGAACCGCGCCGAAAATCGACGTCTCCAACGTTGAGGAATGCATTAAGCTCACTGGCATTACAACTATAGCAACCCTAAAAAGTAATACAACTTCCACTACTATAAACATTCCGTAAAGTTGTTATCGATTTCCATCCAAATACAAAAGACGACCATGTTGGAAAGCGACTCCAACACTCTTGGCGACCTGTACAAAAACTGCAAAGATGCAAAGGAGAAGATACGGTATGAGGCGCTCTATGCAGTAAGTAGAGGAAAAGACGTCAGGACTGTTGCGGACATAGTAGATGTGGAAGAATCCACAGTCTACGACTGGATAAAAAAGTGGGCGGTAGAGAAGAATGTTGTCGATAAACCCCGAAGCGGCCGACCGTCGTCTATCACGAAGGAGGATGAGAAGGATATACGCCGTATCCTTGATGAAAATGACCCAAAGAAGTATGGAATAAACGCGTCTTCATATACTACAAGAGAACTTCAAATCTATTTCATGAAATACAAGGACAAATTCATTGACGAAGAAACGTTCAGAGTTCATCTTATCGATACTGGTGCACACTACGTAAAAGCACAACTTCGATACAAAGAAGGAGACCAAAAGAGACAAATCGAATTTGCTCAAAATTTCCTGTTTCTCCTTAAGAATGGCGCTTTCACGAAAATACTATTTCTCGACGAAATGTCCGTGTCAACATCTGCACGGAATGGGTATGGATGGACGTATGATCAGAGGCTAGTTGTAGACGCTCCTCAGAATCATGTAGAGAAGGCAAACTACTTCGGCGCAGTCGAAGTATCCGAAGGTACAATAGTTGAAACTGTTAGAAAATCTGCGAAGGCACAGTCATTCTTGTACCTTCTACATAAAATTGAACAGCGTTATCCTGACGACAAAATGCTGGTAATAATGGACAATAGTGCGGTTCATCACAGTTGGAGAGTTGACCGGTTTTTCAACGAAAGGGACAATATGAAACTCCTTTTCATGCCGCCGTATTCTCCTGACCTCAACCCAGAGGAGTATGTACACAATGTTTTACGGGAGAAACTGCTGAACAACCACAATTTCAAGAGCATCAAACAGATAGGGTTTGCAATCAATCGTTTCGTGAAGGAGTTGAGCGCAGAAACGGTCAGGAATACTGCAACATTGTTGCCGATAGAGGCGCTGCTTTCTGCACCGAAAGTGTTGTAAAACTTTCAAGGGAAGCTATAAAATGCGAACATCAAAGATGCTGGACACATCTTACAAGGAAGGCAAAGAAACCACCATATCAATTCGGCGAAGATGAGAGCTATAGGTTATACAAACGTCACGTAAATAAACTACTTCGCCTATTCCATCATGCAAAAGTTGAGAAAGCGAAGAGAGGCCCTTCTGAAGCATTGCAAGTGAAATACAACAAGAAAATGAATGATTTATTGGCCGACATTTCAAAAAAACCTATGGGAAGAAACATAACCAGACTCACAAACTATAATGAGATTTGATGAGAAAGGTATAAACCAGTGTCCTCCCTTGATTTTTTGGGCATTCCAACTCTTCCGCTGCCTTTGAGATCTACTACTGCCGCATCGATAAGCCCTTTCATCTTGCATATCGCTTCAGAAGTCATATGCCCATTGCTGACAAAAACGTTGAACAAGCCATTCGGAATGTGATGCGGCATCACAATCATTGCCATAGGTCAGGTGCTTTTTATATCCCTTCTAGTACTCGAGACTCTCCAAAGCGCAATGAGGAGCTTTATGATTCCAACACTGATAACTGCAAAGCCAAGCATCATAATAAGATACCCAGGACCGTGGATCTGATTAGGTAGTACGAAGACGTACACAAACATCCCAATCAAACTTACAGCTGTGCCAATGCCAAACCAACGTGCCACCGCCTGAACAACCCCCCGATCAAGCGTAAGATCCGCTAGCAGTAGGAGCGTTATAAGTGATGGAATGAGGAAAAATGCGAAATCCTGGTGTACGAATGTGAACACAGCATCTGACAAAGCTCCCGGCGCACCAGTGTTACCCGCACCAAAGAAGGTCTCGTTGAGCTCAATGTAGTATCCTGCGCCAACAACAGCGATGACAATGACTAGCCACGCCCATACCACGAAGAGGAGAGCAGGCCGGCTGCCGCTTTCCTTCTTGCTTGCAATTTTGCCCATCGTAGAGCGTCGCGGCCATGCCGCTATGGTAGACGCCAGAAGGAGGAGGCCACCTAACATCACGCCAACACCTGTCACTAGGTCATCGCCCGCAATGCCATTAACGCCTCCTGAACCGAACACGAACAACGTAGGAGGCTCAAGAGAGGTAAGGCCACCTACCACATAAATCACCGTCATGATTACAACGCCCCCTGTGACTAGCAACATCCCGATGCGGCTAAGAGTGCGTGAGGTCCCCTTCAGTTTTGCATAACCAAAGCGCCAAGCGGCAGAAATCGCAAGGAGAGCAAGAAGCGCTATGACAATTTCATGGGAATGCGATGTTACCAGGTTGGCCTGGAAGGTTGACAGGTTTTCCCCGACAAACTCGGCCCAGCCGCCGAGTATGGTAGGATAATTGCCGAATTCGATAATCCACCCCGCAAGATGGCCCATCAAGGCAGCTAACTCGAGTGATATGGTTGTTAAAATAGCTGACCAAAGAGGTAACCGTTTTTCGCGATCGTGATCGCTGTTCAAATTACCGATAAGCCCTACAGCTAGGACTATGAACGTTGCATCTAATAGGAAGAAACCTCCGATGTGGAGAATCACCCAGAACGGGTTGGTTGGACCTCCACGGTCAAAGATACCGCCGATACAAGCAAGCACGGTAGCTCCCACGACAGACCATGTAAGAAATCGTTTCACCTTAATAGAATGTACGCCGAGCGCTTGCGCAGCCACAAGGCAGACCAATGCGGCGAGGCCAACGAGCAGCCCATGGAAGTACATCGCATTACTAAGGATCGGCTCTACTGCTGCGCTTGGTTCGATCCAGGCTGGATTTTGTACAAACAATCCACCTAAAGCAAAGAGGCCCAGCCATATGATCAAGTATACGATCACTCGATTCCACGGCAGGCCAAGGATGCCTTCAGGATTATGTTCCTGTTCGTTAGTGGTACGCATAGCCCAACCATCCCGTCTTCTTATGGTAGTTATCTTGCTATTATTGCAATAATGGCTATTGTTTTGACATTAATTTTAGATGCCGCTTTTCTTTTTACCATAAACAACACTACTTGATTTTACCCATAACCTTCCCATAAACCTTAATCCTCTTTCCCTCTCTCACGTGCTTCTGCATATACCACAGAGTTAATTTATATGTGATCCAGCCTGGCCTTCAGGTCTTCTATCTCTATCTTCGTGGTCAGCAGGGGTATTTTCTCTATCTGGGCTATCTTTATGGCTAGCTTGTCTATGTTCTCTACGCCCCTTATGACAACGATCCTTGGCTTTATAGGCGCCACCCTTATGACCACCATCGGCGACCTGCCCGTGCTGACTTGGTCGAAGACGAAGGCCCTTTCATTCGTGGTGCCGAAAAGCTTCGGATACTCGCTGGGCGATATTTCTAGTATGACTTTCAGGCTGTCAAGAAGCGTGTAGCCGAAGAGCTTCATAGTGTCAAGGTAGTTCGGATTGACCACTATCTTGGCATCGATCATTCTTGCAAAGTCGACGCCGCTTATCGGTGCGGAAAAGTCCTTGAGCGTGTAGAAGGGTTCTTCCTCCTTGCCCTTGACGGAATTGAACTTCTCCAAATTCCTCACCACCTCTCCTCCGCGCTGGCTGTCGAGCTCGAAGAGCGCATTCGTGAACCTCTTTACTACACCCACACCCGGGCTCATCCTCCTGTTGCCTTCGTAGTCGCTTATCGTAGATGTTGAGATCTTGAGGTACTTCGAGAGCTCTACCTGGGAGATTCCGAAGAGCTCCCTCCACTTTTTCATTGTACTGCCCGGGCTCTCCGATAGTGCAATCTCGCCGGCTATCTTCTCCTGTAGGCTGTCCATGCTTATGCATTTGCCATGTCACATTTAAAAACATATTGTCGTAACTGTGTTAGACAAATGTTGTTGCGTATCCTTGATGGCTGAAGTGCGCTCTTGCAAGCGGCAATAGCCGTGCCTACCTGTTCTGCTTTCCGTCCATCCTCTTATAGAGTGCGTCAACCTCGTCCTTGCTTACCACGTCCTTCTCAGGTGTTTTCGGCTTCTTGAAGATGCCATACGCTATAAGGCCTATGCCGAGCAAGAGAAAGACAAGCATTGCAGTGCCAAGCGATGCAAAGCCCGTGACATCAGATGCCGGGTTTCTAGCATGGGACACGACCATGATCACGTTTGCAGTCGCATTTGCCGTATTCTGGAAGAGAAGGTAGTACGGCTCCGCTATAACAGAAATGGAGTTGTAGCTGGAGTAGAGCAGCAGGCTTGAGTTTGCCGCCGGGAAAGAGCCCACATGCGAATTGCTTAATACCTCGAATATGCCTTTGCCTTCAAGCGCCAGCGACGCATTCATCAGGCTTTCATTGAGCGAAACATGCGGTAGCAGTGCATTGAAGGCAGTTGCATTTGCCACATAGAAATCCAGGTTTTCGGTCGAGTTGTACGCCACTTCGCTGAAGTACGTCGCATTTGCCGATGCCATGGTGTATGCATCGTGGCCAGGGGCTATCGCGAAGTTCACCCTGCCGAATGAAATGCCAAGGGCTGCGGGCACTGCCACGAAGAGAACCACAGCGAAAAGCACCAGCAAGAGTATGCCTATGTAAATGAATTTCTTCTCCATAAAGTTCTCTTCCCCTCACACATTTAATAATCTTTACTGGCATATGGTATTGGTGAATTCTATGGCTGACACTGTCAAAACCGGCATAAGCGGTCTTGATGCAATGCTCTATGGCGGGATTCCAGAAGGCAACCAGACAATAGTTGCCGGTGGTCCTGGTGCTGGAAAGACCCTCCTCTCATTTGAGTTCCTATACAGGAATGCCAAGATGGGCATACCAGGCGTGTTCTTTGCTCTGGAGGAGAATCCAAAACGCGTGGTGGAAAACGCCAAAAAGGCGTTCAAGGAATTTACCGACATTGACGACCTGATAGCAAAAAAACTGCTACTGGTTGACGGAGAAGATCCCTCAGCAAGACTGCACGAAGGTGCAGATCCTTCATCATACGAATTCGGAAAGGTAGTATCGGACATAGAGGCGCTCGTTACCTCCATAGGCGCCAAGAGGATAGTAATAGATTCAATATCCCTGCTTAGCATAATAATCAGCAACCCAATAGCTTACAGGAGGGCAATGCTTGCGCTTGTGTCGAATCTCAGGAGAATAAACGTCACGTCTCTGCTTGTATCGGAAATAGCAAACCCCGAAAGGTCAAAGCTCACGTTCAAGCCCGAGTTCTTCATATTCGACGGCATAGTAAATATGTACCAGAGCGGAGAGGAAGAGAAGAGAATAACGGCAATGGAAATCATAAAGATGCGCGGATCGAAGCACAGCAATTCCACAGCGCCGTACGAAATAACCCCTTCAGGATTCAAGGTGTATGCTTCTGAGGAGCTCGAAAGCGAGTGATGCGGGCTCCGCAGCCGAAGGCACAGCGTGGCCCCACTTCAGGCTGTATCTGCTTTTGACCATAGTGCTGGTCATTGCAGCCATCGCCGCGTTGCTGATTCCGAGAGGCTCGCCGCTGCAGCAGTGCAACGGCCTCTTTTTCCAGCAGAACAAGTACAGCTGCATAAGCCAGCTTGCTTTCTCATCAAACAACGCACCGCTCTGCGGCAAGTTGCCGGGCAGTTATTCATCATCATGCTATGCGGGCATCGCGGAACACACAGGCAATGCATCGCTCTGCAGCAATTCATCTATTGGAAATGCCACGACCGGAAGCGAGTGCTTCCTATATTTCGCTAACAAGACCGGCAACGCCTCTTTCTGTGCGGGTGCAGCCGAGCCATACAAGCTAAACGGCGTTAC
>JAJZEU010000136.1 GCA_021805625.1 Microcaldota archaeon | reverse complement strand
GCGCCGCCCGCCGCTTCTCCGCTTGTTGCCGCACCGCCTGCGACTGCGCCGCCAGCAGTCGTCGCACCGTTCAGCCCCGGCGCGTCTATCTTGGTGAACCCGGGCACGGGCAGCGCTCCGCTGCGCCTATAGTACTTTGTGAGCCTCCATATCTTCGATTCTACCCTCCTGAGCCTTACAGTATTGTGGACATCGTTATGGTTCGCTGCCAGGTGGCTCCTCATGTTTACCGCCTTCTTTATGAGGTCCAGCATATCCCTAGGCAAAGGAGTCTGCACCCCCTTTTCCTCGAGAATCTTTCCCAGTCTCTTTCCGAAAGCCTGCTTTATGTAAGGAATGCCGTACTCTTTCTTCAGCACCTGGCCTATCATGGCTTGGTGCATTCCCTGCTTGGCATATTTTTCTATGAGTGATTCTAGCTCTTCCCTGCCCAGCGCAACGCCCTCGGGCATCTTCCCCATTTCTACTTCAGGCTTCCTTGACTTCGCCTTTCCGTGGCCTTTTGTGTGAAGCTTTGCCATAGCACCAACTATTTTTCCAAACTGAAGATTATCTGAACAGAGAACTCGTCAGCCTTAGCGAGCTTTATGTCATTTACCTTGCATATCTCGGCTATGTCTGCCCTGTTCCGCTCTACAAGATGATAGTATTTCTCAGGCATATTTATAGTTATTGCTGTTAGGGGATAGTTGAGGGCAAGGCTGTTCTTTGTACGCTCCTTCCTGACAGCGCTTATTATTCCATTCAGGTATGCACCTTCTTCATCTGCCTTTGCGTTTATCAGGCTTTCGTCGCCCTTCGGAAATTCCTGGACGTGCACGCTTGCCTTTTTCATCTTTGTGTAGAGTTCCTCGGTTGCATGTGGTATGATCGGTGCAAGCATCTTCAGAGTCGCCTCTGCCACCTCTGCAAGCACGTGCTGCACTGCCATTTTCCTGTTTTTATCCTTGCCGTAGACTATGTGCTTTACTTCCTCTATGTAGTAGTCGCAGAACTCATGCCAGTAGAAGTTGATGATCTCGTTGGCTGCAGTGAAGAAGTTGAACGCACCATAGGACATGTCAACATTCTTTATGATGCTGTTCAACCTGCTCAGAATGTAGCTGTCGAACGCACTTAGCGCATCCTCCTCGAAATTTCCTTCGAACCCTTCGATCGCCTTGGATATGAATTCGAATGAATTGAAGAGCTTGACAATGAAGCTGTATGCGTACTTGACGTCGTTGAAGAGAAGCGCCCTGTCCTTCCCCTCGGCGCCGCTCAGCACCGACCACATCCTTATGGAATCTGCCGAATATTTCTGTATCAGCTCTTCAGGCCCTATGACATTTCCCAGGCTTTTGCTCATCTTTTTGTTGTCAGGGGCGAGGATGAGCCCGTGCACAAAGATTTGCTTGAATGGTATCTTGCCGGTCAGGGCCCAGGTCTGGAAAATCGTATAGAAGTCCCAGGTCCTTATTATCTCTGTCGCATTCACCCTCAAGTCTGCCGGGAAGAATCTTTCGAAATTTCCTTCGGGCCATCCTGCAATTACCAGAGGGGTTATTGCCGAATCTATCCACACGTCGCATGTCTGCGTTGCACCGACAACGTGGCCACCGCATTTCGGGCACTTATCGACTGGTGCCTGACCGTTTCTTGGATCTACAGGCAACGCCTCCTTCTTTGCGGGAATTATTTCGCCGCATTCTTCGCAATACCAGAACGGCAGCGGAGTGTCAAACTTTCTTTCCCTGCTTATGACCCAATCCCAGTCTATGTAGTCTGCCCAGTCGTGAAGGTAGCGCTTTGTGAATTCAGGGATCCACTTGATTGAATCGGCTTGTTTCTTTATCTGTTCTGCAAAATCTGTTATCCTTATGAACCACTGCGTGCTTGAGAGCAGTTCTATAGGATTGTCGCAGCGGTCGTGGACCTTTATCATGTGCAGCATTTCATCCTTCTTTATAAGAAGGCCGAGCTGCTTGAGATCGCCAAGTATGGCGCCCCTTGCTTCGCTGAGCGAAAGGCCGTTGTACTTGTCAGCGTTTACCAGCCTGCCCTTCTCGTCTATCGCCTGCACTTCGTTGAGCTTATGCCTGTGGAAGAGCACAAGATCCTTCTTGTCACCAAACGTGCAGATCATCTCTGCCCCGGTGCCGAAGCCTATCTCGACATCCGCATCGCCTATTACCTCCACCTCTTTTCCGAAGAGGGGCAAGGCCGCCTTCTTTCCTATATATTGCTTGTTCCTTTCGTCATTAGGGTTGACTGCCACAACAACGCACGCATGAAGCATCTCGGGCCTCGTCGTCGCTATGGTTATGCTGCCGCTCCTGTCCGACAGCGCAAAAGTGATGTAATTTAGACTTGTCTTCTCTTCTTTCTCCTCGGTTTCTTCCCTCGCTATGGCTGTCCTGCAATATGGGCACCAGTATACTGCATGCCTTCCCCTGTATACCAAACCCTTTTCGTGCATCATCAGCAGCGAGAGCTGCACCTTTGCGGTGTAGGATTTGAGCATTGTTATGTATTCGTGGCTCATGTCCATCGAATAGCCCATGCGCAGCATCTCCGTCCTCATGGCAGACAGGTTCTCATTAGAGAGATTCTCGCACTTCTTCAGGAATTCCTGGTCTGGCAAGCCTTTCCCGTACTTCTTCTCCACCGTCCTTTCCGTTGGGAAGCCCATTGTGTCCCAACCCTGCGGGTAGTAGACATTGAAGCCCTTCATGCGCTTGTATCTCGCTATTGTGTCTATATAGGAGTAGTCAGCGACGTGGCCCATGTGCAGCACGCCATTAGTATATGGCGGGGGGGTGTCTATGACGAAGAGCGGTTTCTTGCCATCGTCGCTGAAGATGTATGCTCCGCTCTTCTGCCAGTGCTGCTGCCATTTCTCCTCTATCGATCTGTTATACATAGAAGCACTCTAGTATAATATAACCTTTTATTTATATCTAATTTAGTTTTTACTATGGACTTGCTCGGAAAAGTCTTCGTTGCCGCGATAATTGCGGTAGTGGTACTCATAGCACTATACTTCAGCCTGAAATTTATAATAGGAGCGCCGCGGATTTCTGAGCAGCAGGCTATTTCCCTTGTAAGGAGCGACCTCATAAACTCGAATCCGGGAGCAGTAGTCAACATAACGAATGTGACGCCATCGCAGTTCGCTGGAAGCTGGCACATAATTGCTTCTGTGATAACGCAGCCTAGCAGCCCATGCCCCAGCTACTCCGTCTATTCCTACGACTATCCAAAGTACGGATTCATCAACAGAACCGAAAACACATATACGAAGGACTGCGTGATATACGGCATGCAGAACAAGAGTTACATCATAGCGTCTTTCCCTGTGGCGATAACGTGGTCCTATGACCTCGACGTGCCTCAGGTAATGGATTTTGTAAAATCATATGGCTTTGGCAACGTAACGGTCAATGCCTCTTACTTTTCAAACACAACGGTCCTCAGCAGGAACTACACTGATGTCTGGATCGTGCGATATTCATCTGCAGATTCAAACCACACAGTTTCTGTCCTGATATCGCAGGTAGGCGGCAACCTGCTTCTGGAACACAACTCCTCAAATGCAGCCTGAATGCATGGCCACTTTATAAGAGCTTCTGCAGCAGCACTACACTCTTCCCTTCTTTTCCGTCATCCGCATATGAAAAGCCGTTGCTTTGGAAAAATTCCATGGCTGCCACATTTCCCCCGTATATTTCTGCGACCACAGAGTTGGCGCCGAGCTCCTTTGCGCGCTTGAGGGTTCTCATGAGCAGCTCCTGTCCTAAACCCTTCTTCCTCATGCCTTTTTCAACTATTATGCCGATAGTGCTCCTATTGCCAATTGCGACATCGCACTCTGCGACAACTCTGCCATCGGCAACTGCGACGTAGTCAACGGACTCGTGCCTGCTCAGCAGCGCTAGCTTGTAATCAAGCAGCACCTTCAGTTCAGATTCCGTTGGAATCGAAGGGAACTTCATAGACCTTGGATTCTCTGAATAGACTCCTAGTATAAGATGGGAAAATTCCTCAAAATCTTTGGCCCTTATTTCCCTGATTTTCCAAAAAGGCATACGAATTAATTTATAGCTTCTTCTTTTATATATATCCATGCTAATCTCGAAATCAGCTGCAAAACGCATAATAAGAGAGGCTGGAGCTGTGAGAGTAGGGGACGGCGCAGCTGCGGAGTTTGCAAACATGATAAACAGTTTCGCATACGGCGTGGCGAGCAAGGCTGTGAAGCTCGCCGCACATGCTAAGAGGAAGACCGTCGAGAAATCTGACATAAAACTGGCAAGGTAAGCTGGTAGGGTAATATGATGAAGATAGGTGCGGCCATATTTGCTGCAGTCATGGTTTTGGCGTTTGCTGCGCTGCTTGTGCAGGCGCAGTCTCCCATAAACCAATCAGCATACAGCCAGACAACCACGGTGCCGTTTGCATACAGGGTCATAGTCGGCATACTGCTCATAGTGATACTTGTTGTGCTTGTGTGGAAGGCGCTCAGGTACCTCATAGGCGCCATATTCATAATTATAATATTGCTCATAGTCGCTTCCACTGCCTACTACTTTTTCAAGACCGGCAGCGTGTCGATATCATACTCGCTGGGCTTCCTCAGCAATGCGGCCAGCGGACTTTCGAAATACCTGCCCATACCCAGCCTGTACAACAGCACCATCGGTGCGATAGGCAACCTAACAACCACTGTTAGCAGCATCTCATCAGCACCATATGTCAGCGCGAGCCAGGCAAAAGCGCTCATGGGGGTAAATGTTCTGTCCAAATCCTATTTCGGCACATACTCCAACTACAGCACAATAAACAAGACATTCGGAAGCATCTTTGCATCGAGCTCCAGCTACGCATGGCAAGCAACATATATCAGCGGCAACCGCAACCTGAGCGAGACCGTATTTCTCTCCAGCAACTCGCAATCCTTGTATGACTACATGGCGATTACATTATATTTGCAGGCTAGCCTCCACAACGAGACTAGCCCCTACAATGGCATCGCGAAC
This sequence comes from Microcaldota archaeon, assembly GCA_021805625.1. Classification (GTDB taxonomy): domain Archaea; phylum Micrarchaeota; class Micrarchaeia; order Micrarchaeales; family CABMGC01; genus JAJZEU01. The sequence continues at coordinate 472 of JAJZEU010000136.1, read as the reverse complement.
GGCATGAATTATACTTACACATTTGTCAACAACGCGAACGTTTCCAACACGACCGGACTTTATGCTTGGAAGGATAGTCACTTTGCAATGATCATAGCGAAGGGAATGCACCCCAATGCGACTTCCCTTGCAGCTGCTGTTTCTAGCAGTCTTGGATAGCTCTTTTTAAGCATAGCCTGCGAAGGATATGCAAGTGGCGTGCGGGTGGCTTACCGCCCGTGTGGCGGAGGAAGCTCTCCCCATGCAGAGTGCGTGTGGCCCAAAGGCCTTATTCGGAGCAGAAACGAGACCGCTGCGGCGCAAAGGCTGTGACAAGACGAGCGCGCCGGTGCGGATGAAACGTTCCGATGTGCGCGCTGTGAGCATGCAAGGCTCAAATGCCGCTTAGTCGAATGCCACCTAAAACAGAAGGGAGGCTACGGCACGCCACTCCCATTTACGCTGTGGATGTGTTTGCAGTTGGGAGCGCCGC
>JAJZEU010000053.1 GCA_021805625.1 Microcaldota archaeon | reverse complement strand
AGAGTTTTAGAGGAGAAGATATGCCTTTGCCGGTGGCTTTGTTGTGTGTGTGTGTGTGTGTGTGTGTGTGTGTGTGTGTGTGTTATTCGCATGCGCTCAGGTTACACTACCAGCAAAAATATAAAAAATCATGTCCCAAGGAGCCATTTCCAGAGCGGAATGCACTTTATCCTCTTGCCTGATTCTTTTATCACTCCCTCATAGTCCCAGGTTATTATTAGAAGGTCGCTGCAACGCAGTTCCAAAGAAGCTTTCTCCAATGCGCTAACTTCGCGTGTTTTTGTCTTTTTGTCATTTATATCATAGCACACCTGCACCAGTTTGCTTATCCTTATACCAGATACTACCACGAAATCAACCTCTTTGCCCATAGCATCTCTCCAATACCTTATTTCGAGCAATCTGCGGGTTAGCTCTATAGCTACGGCATTTTCCATAAGCCTTCCGTAATCTTCACCAAGCCTCAAAGAGAAGGTATTTACCAATCCTGTATCTATTGCATAAACCTTTCGCGGTGCTTTATGCCTGGATTTTGCTTTTGGTTCAAATCGCTTCAGCTCCAATAAAAGATACGCCTCCTTCAGGTAGCCAAAATACTTCTTGACAGTATTAACGCTTCTTATCTCGGTTGTTTGCGCAGCTGAATTGTATGTAAATTCCTTTGCGTACACATCCATAAGGTAGGCAAATAATCTGCGTATCTCATCCTGCTTTCTTATACCATGCCTCTTTACTATATCTATGTATATGGTGTTGTCTACAAGCATCTTAAGATAGTTGCTTTTTTCCAAACCTTTGGTCACCAGTTCTGGGTAACCGCCAGTTTGCAGGTATTCTCTCAGCGCGGAAATCAATTGTCCTTCTCCCTCTTCACTGTGCTGTTCTGCTTTGATGTTTTTAGTTTTTATGTACTCCTTGAACGAAAATGGCAGCACAGTCTTTTCGATGTACCTGCCGGTGAGATGCGTCGCCAGCTCTGTGCTCATTAGATTGGAGTTCGATCCTGTCACTATAATGTTATATCCTTCCCTCTGGAGTCTATTTACAAATAGCTGCCAATTTTTAAGATTCTGCACTTCGTCCATAAGCAATACATCGAATTTACCGTAAACTGCAACTAGCGACCTCAAGAGCAAATTATAATCCAGACTACCCGCATTGAGAGCCTCTAAGCCTTCATCATCCATATTTACATATGCGAAATGCCTCTTCTTTATGCTTTGAAGCGCAAACATGCTTTTTCCGGAGCGCCTTGGACCAACTATGACTTTGGCTATCTTTGTATCTATATAATCAGCGACGGAGAAATCTCTCTCTACGAAGCTTGCGTTTATTAGCACCTGTGCCTCGACTTTTTGCCTAGATAACACTTTCTCTATATCAGTAGCCATTTACACACAATTTATATTATGATGCATAAAATATATAAATATTGTGCATTATAGTATAATTAAATATGCAACGGTTCAGGGCGCACTATACCCAGAAGTCCACGAGCTTGTAAAGATTACGTTAGTGGCGGTGCCGTCGTTGCCGTTGCCGCTGTAGTCATTCGCGTTGCCGTTCAGCGGCCACCAGCCCACAAGTTGCAATACCTTCTTAAAAATTGAACCAATAGTGCAGAGTTCTACCTTTCTAGGAGTAGAATAATAAAAAATCTACCCTTATTAAGGGAAAGGTTTAAAATTACTTAAATCATGAAAAGTATATAATATTATCCTTTCAATATATTTAAAGATTGAAATGGCGTTATATAAAGAACTAAGCACAGACGAGCAAAAGAGGATTGCAATGCTGCAGGATGTTGCTATAGATATCGTTGATAAAGCGATTAAAAATTATGTACTGCATGGAGGCACCGCCATCTGGCGTTGCTATGGTGGGAATAGATTCTCATACGATTTAGATTTTTATTTCGATGAAAGCAGGGTATGCCCAAAAATCACGAAAATGGCAAACGCATACAGTTTAAGAGTAGAATGCAGCGATAAAAAGAAGATTTATGCCAAGCTCTTTGGATTCAACACACATGTGGGCATACAAGCAAACAGAAAAAGGATAAAGGGAATAACGGCTAACTTCTTAAAATACAATAACTCATCTATTACAGTACTTGCCTTGAGCCCTACAGATATATTCCTTGAGAAGATTCTGGCGTATACTGATAGACTGGAAAGTAAAGATCTGTATGACCTCTACATTTTGGCAAACGGGGATGCAAGCGAGGCTTATTCTATAGACAAAACAAAAGTGAAGGGAAAGTTAATGAAAATGCTTGCGGAATTCAGAAAGCCCGCTGATAGCTGGAACGACCTTGAGCTCATTATATTGCAGGGTAGACTTCCAACAGTAGAGGGTGTACTCTTCTATTTAAAAAAATGGGTGGAAAAATGAAGTACATGGTGCCTTTCATAAAAAGGTTCTCTTCTGAGGCTTATCCTGTCTTTACTTCCAGGGACGCATCAAAATTCTTGGCAGAGTTAAGGGCCACAAATACATACATAAACTTCTTTTTAAAATATTTAATTAGAAGGGGAAAAATTGTAAAAATAACAAAAGGTGTATATAGCTTCAGCAACGATGCAGAGCTCTATGGATTTGGGTTCCAACCGTTTTACTATGGTTTGCAGCATGCGTTGACGCTCAACGATCTGTGGTCAGAGCAAACCATACCGGTCATAATTACAACCAGAAATGTTAAGACAGGTAAACGAGAGATAGGAAATGCCAAGATTTTCATCAGGCGCATAAAACCCGACTGTTTTTTTGGATTTTCAAGCATACTGTACGGCAATCGTTATTTACCCGTATCAGATCCAGAAAAGACACTCATAGACTTTGTCTATTTCAGGAGAACGCTTTCAAGCCAGACTTATTATGGGATAGTAAAAAGAATTGATAAAAAGAAGCTTAACAAGTATCTTAAGCATTATAGCAGTAAGATAGTGAAAACAGTAAGAAACATTGTTGAGAAACACAGCGAGTTGCATGTCTGAATCCACAACAGCGTGAAACTAGCATTGGACTGCATCAAGGCGGCGTATAGCCGCCATACCAATTCGAAACAAAAGTTACGCCAGTAGGTACACCATTGTTGTTATTTCCGCTGTAGTCGTTCGCATTGCCATTAAGCGGCCACCAGCCAACAAGGTTCTGCAAATCAATCGGCGCGCCGCCGATGCCCTCTGCATACAGGCCCTGCATCTCGCTTGCGGAAAGCGATGTGTTGTAGATTTGGACGTTAGCTATCGTACCATTAAATGCTATATTAGTAGTGCAGCAGAACGCCCCAGGGTTAACGCCTATAATTACAAAGTTAAACCCTTGCAATATACCATTAAAAGTCTCACTAGCAATAAGTTTTCCGTCGAGGTAATTATATGCAGTATGACTACTCTGGTTTATCACGCCAACAAATTGGTGCCATGTATGAAAGCTTATACACCCTGTTGTACCATTACTTACCCACCAACTTGCATGAGTAGTATTTGAAAACATCAGTTGCAAAAATGGACCTGAAGAGCAGCCATTAAAATATATGGTGGGTGGGCGCTGACCGTCTATAAAAGCAATGGTATTTGTAGACCACATTGAGCCTACTATGCCATCAGCACTAGAAGAATAAGGATTTGCCCATACTATAATAGTCACAGAAGTGCCATTTGGCACGGAAACGTCCGCCGTCACATTCCCTCGCATTGTATTTGGTATCAGAGAAAACATTCCTACATACTGCGGCAGCTCGCCGTTGCACACGCCCTCTGTGTTGATGAAAGAAGTTGTTCCCGGCCCGTTTGGCCTGAAGACCTGGCATGCGCCTGGCTGCGCCTTCGGAGCGAAGTTCGTGCTGCTGAAGACTCCAAGCTGAAAGAGCGCCGCCAACACTATAGCGATGATAAGTATGGACCAGCCGTAGGTCATGAGGTACTCCATCGCGGACTGGTTCTTGATGAAACTTCTTCCAAGAAGTTTCGCTGACTGCGATTTAGATGAAACTTTCTTCGAGAGTTTTAGAGGAGAAGATATGCCTTTGCCGGTAGCTTCGGTGTGTGTGTGTGTGTGTGTGATATACTGATTTGTTTTCTCCGCTTTCCAAAGCCCTTATGCCTTGCATGTACTCGTGCTTACAATGCAGGAAAAAGCTAAAGCACTTTTGTTTTCGTATGTCACAGTCTGGATGCAAACAGATAAACCTTATAGTCCGCCTTCAACTGCGGGTCTTCAGAAATGGATTCATGGCGGATGTCTGCAATCTGCTTTTTATAGGCTCTGCTGGGCTTCAAAACACTTTTATTTATTTACTTGCAACTGTATATGCGGCTCGTTCTGCATGCCGCATGGAGATGGGGGCAATGGATGCTATAGCTACAGAAGAGATAAAAGGCAAGTTCATAGACTTCTACAATGCGTACTACCTTGACAAAATAAACGATATGTACATAAGCTACCCGAAAAAGAGGAGCATACTCCTTGACATAAAAGATCTTGAAAAGTTCGATGTTGACCTCGCCAGCGAACTCATATCGAATCCAGACGAAATACTTCCAAAAGCCCACGAAGCGCTCAGCTCAATGAATCCAAATCCTGAAGCGAAGGAGCCTGTATATGCAAGGTTTTCTGGAATAGATTCCGGAGGAGTGCTCATACAGGATGTCGGTTCTGAAAACATAAGCAAACTGATAAGCCTGGATTGCCTGGTTGTGAAAAGGTCGGAGATAACTCCGAAAGTATACATAGGCACATACAAGTGCAGCTTCTGCGGCACGGTCATGAAGGTGAGAATAGAAAGCGAGGAAGTGCCTGAAATATGCCCGCAGTGCCATAGGAGATCAATGAAGCAGGTCAGTGAGGAATCTGCCTTCATGAACTTCCAGAAGGCGGCTGTGCAGGACCCGCTCGAAAGGCTGAGAGGCAACATGCCAACATGGCAGCTGGAGATATGGCTCGAAGACGACCTGGTAAACAGCGTGTTGCCCGGAGACAGGGCGGAGATTGCCGGAGTTCTTAGGATAAGGCCAAGGAGGACCTACCGCGGCAAAGAGGAAAAGAACATCTTCACGATGTTCATGGAGGCCGTATCCCTGAAGCAGAAGCAGAAGGAGTTCGCAGATCTTGAGATAAGCGACGCAGAAGCGAAGGAAATAGTAGAGCTTTCTAAGGATTCCCGCATATTCGACAAGATCATGACGTCGATAGCTCCGTCGATATACGGCTATGAAGAGATAAAAAAAGCGCTGGCGCTGCAGCTTTTCGGAGGCACGCCAGACAAGCAGCTTGTCGACGGCGGCATGATAAGGAGCGACGTCCATATCCTGCTGATAGGTGATCCCGGTTCCGCAAAGACAAGACTTTTGCAGGCCGTCACCGCCATCGTGCCGAAGGGAATATACGTCAGCGGCAAATCGACGACCGGCGCGGGGCTTACTGCCGCGGCGGAGCGCGACGAATTCTCTGAAGGAGGTTGGACTTTGAGGGCCGGAGCACTCGTCCTTGGCTCTGGAGGAGAGGTCTCGATAGACGAGTTCGACAAGATAAGTGACGACGACAAATCCGCACTGCTCGAAGCCCTGGAATCCCAGACGATCAGCGTTGCAAAAGCGGGCATAGTTGCAAGGTTCAATGCAAAGACTTCTGTACTAGCAGCAGCAAAACCGAAGTAC
>JAJZEU010000067.1 GCA_021805625.1 Microcaldota archaeon | reverse complement strand
TCCCTCTTATCCTTCCCGGTCATATCATCAAGATTTTGTTCCCTTTTCTTCTTTGTCCTGTGACCCAACGCGGCCTCTTTGTCCTTGTTTATGAAGAAGGCAGGCATGTCAACGCTGTCTTCCCCTAACAGCCGCAACTTTCGTCCTTTGCATTTCTCCCTCGCGAGTTCATTGTAGAAGGTCACTATTGCGCCGCCCTCCACATACTTCCTCGTCTTCGAGAACAACGACGGATGCGGCTTCCTCTTGTACCCGAGAACCTTCGCGAGTCCTGATTCCCAAAGGAAATCCGCGAACTTGCCATCGTCCTTATACCCGAAGAGTTGCCTTATTGCGAGTGCGATAAGGTTCTTTCCGACCATCATTCCGTTTTTGTATGGATGGCCGTAACTCCTTGCAGTCCATGCCGCACGTGACAAGAGCGTCACGATTTTATTCTTTACCTCACTTATTTTCATGGTTTCATCTGGGCGGAAGGTCGCCGTCTGCATACGTCGGGCGGCGGCTCCGCTAACTTTTATAGACGTCTACTGTGCAAAAAGTGTCGCCTGCGGAGGTTCATCCGCCCACGTTTTCATCGTAATAAAAAATCAAAAATCTTTCGAAATAGTGGAACTGGGGGATTCTTAAATTTTCAGACTCCTACTCTGCCTTCACATGGCACGCATTTCTTTGGTTTCTCTACACACAACTACATTCTCTACACACCTAGACCAATTTGTGTATAGAACCTGCCTCCGATCTGCAGCATCTTATCCAGAGCCTTCACTTTTTCTTCCAACAGCAAGCAGAGTTCGTCGGCAAGAAGCGCAATGCCCCTATAATTCAGCCAGCACTCGTCGTTTGATATGCGGACAAACATCCCGAAAGAGATGCTGTCCTTCAGAAATTTTATCCCTATATCAGCATATTCGGCAATGTCATCGACCGTCTTTTTTTCGTTGCCTATGTAGAGCACTATCTTTGCCAGCAAAGGCGCAATCGCATTGGCGTCGTCTATTGCGCTTGCTTCCTTCTCCATAATGTAAAATCTTCATAAAAATTATTAAATCTGCTTCGGGAATGGCATGGTCGTGCCAATGAGTTGATAGGACAATGTGCTGAGGCTAAGATACGGCAACCCATGCGGCCTCAAGCACCTCCATAACCCTTACCAGCATGCTGTACAGCATTTTCCAGTCTTTTTTCCTTAGGGCTTTCTGCACCTGCTTCTTTACATCTATAATGTCAGAGGCAAGCTGCGGCGCGATTGCGCCGCGCTGCTCGAGGGCAAGAACCCTCTGGTCAAATCTCCCGATTGCGTTTATCTCCATTTTCCGGCATTTTGCAACAGTAGCATCATTGAATGCTCCGAAGCAAAGCCTGATCCCTTCTGTGGCCCTGTACCTTATGCTACCTGATGCTGCGAACATGCGCTCTGAATATGAGAGGGCTTCTTCTATCAGCTTGTAGCCCTTCCAGAACTCCTGCTCAGCCATGCTGCAGATTCGCATTACGCGCTCTTATTAGTTGCTATATGTATTTCCCAAGGTTCTTCTCCGCATTGTCCCAGTTGACTACGCTCCACCATGCGTCAAGATAGGCGTTCCTGTTGTTCTTGTATTGCAGGTAGTAGGCGTGCTCGAACTCATCCACAATCTGTATCACTGGTAGCTCTGCAATGTGGTTTATGAAATGGTTCTCTATCGTAGACATCACAAGGCCATTAGTTTCCTTGTCATAGTAGAGCACTGCCCAACCCGTTCCTGTCAGCGATTTCATCACGTCGTTGAACGTGAGCTTGAACTTGTCGTAGCTGCCGAACTGCCTGTCTATCAGGTCTCCTATGGCACCTCCGGGCTTGTCCCCGCCTTTTGAGCCGGAAGGAGCCATGTTGTTCCAGAACATCGTGTGCAGCTTGTGCCCGTTTATGTTGAACACAAGGTTCCTTACCACGCCCTGCCAGTCGTAGCCTTGTATATCTCCCCTGATTATCTTGTCGACCTTCTCAACAGCGGTATTGGCTCCGTTGACGTAACCCTTGTGGTGGGCGTTGTAATGCAGATCCATTATCTGGCTGCTTATGTAAGGCTCCAGCGCATCAATCTTGTAAGGCAGCGGCGGCAATTCATACTTTTTCAATTCCAGTTTTCCCAATATGTCGGCCATTCTCACACCCATATAACCTTGTTATAAGTTTTTATAAACTCTTGCTGGGAATTGCTGTTATTCTGATACACTCCATTCGGTAACCTATTTATATCTGGAAATGCTTAATGCATAAGATGGAGAAAGAGGGCGTCCTTTACAAACCGCTGAAAGACAAAAGGGCGGTGTGCAACCTCTGCTACAGGAGGTGCAACATAGGCGAAGGCCAGATAGGCTTCTGCGGAGTAAGGAGGAATATTGGCGGCAAGATATATCTCATAGCATACGGAAAGCTGACTGCGATAAACATAGATCCCATAGAGAAGAAACCACTTTTCCACTACAGGCCGGGATCAGCGATGCTCAGCGTCGGCACCGTTGGCTGCAACTACAACTGCCTGTACTGCCAGAACTGGGACATAAGCCATGAAAGGGGGATATTGGGATATGACGTACCTCCCAGCGAGCTTGTCGATACCGCTATTGACAGAGGCGTTGATGGCATAACCTATACATACAACGAGCCAACAATATTCGCGGAGTATGCGATGGACACTGCGGAAATAGCTAGAAGGCATGGCATCTTCAACACATTTGTTACCAATGGCTATATGACCCCGGAAGCCGTGAAGCTGCTCAGTTCGCGCATAGATGCAATGACCGTGGATTTCAAGGGCAATGCGAAGACGGAATTTGCAAGGAAATACATCTCGATACTCTCGGAAGAAGTGATACTGCAGACCCTCCTGGAACTCAAGAAGAGGCATGTCTTTCTTGAGGTAACAGACCTGATTGTGCCGAAAGTCGGGGATTCTGCGGAAGATGCTGATAAACTCGTAAAGTGGATCTACGACAACCTTGGCCCGGACACACCTATACATTTCCTCAGGTTCCATCCAGACTACAAGATGATGGACTTCCCGGAAACGCCTGTGAAGACACTGGAGAAGCACTATGAGATCGCAAAGAGGATTGGCATGCATTACGTCTACCTTGGCAATGTGCCTGGGCACAGGTATGAGAACACATACTGCCCGGTATGCAACACGCTCTTGGTCAGGCGGTTCATATTCACTATAACGGGATACAATATCACAAAAGATGGCAGATGCCCGAAATGCTCCTCGAAGATAAATATAATTATTAACCCCAAGGTAGATCTTAATATGAGGAAGGGCACTGAGGAAATGCAGGGTGGAATTGCATGAACTACACGCTTGCTGAAGGAAACAGGCTTGTGAAGGCTGCCAGATACAGCATTGAGCTTTTTCTCAGATCGCCGAATTTTAACAGGGCGCATGTAGAGGATGCCGTCAGAGGGTTAGACGCAAAGGAAGGAGTATTTGTAACCATAGAACACTATCCCACCATGGAACTCAGGGGCTGCATAGGATTCCCGAATCCTGTTGGGCCGCTTAACAGCTCGATGGTTGAAGCGGCGATTGCTGCTGCGACAGAGGATCCTAGATTCGTGCCCGTGTCCCATATGGAGCTTGAAGACATCATCATTGAGGTAAGCATACTGTCAAAGATGGAGCCCATAAATGGAAGCACTCCGGAGGGCATAAAAAGGAGGATAAAGATAGGCAGGGACGGGCTATTCCTAGAATACGGCTATTACAGTGGGCTGCTGCTGCCGATAGTTGCAGTGCAGGAGAGGTGGAATGTAGAAGAGTTCCTAGAGAATCTTTGCCTGAAGGCGGGGCTTGCAAAGCACATGTGGAGGCAGAACGGCATCCAGCTTTACAAATTCACCACCCAGATCTTCAGGGAAAAGGAGCCATCGGGAGCAGTCGAAGAGGTTTTCCTTGGCAGGATCTGAAATTTATCATGCTCTTCGGGCTTTGGTGCAGCAATGAGAGTAATAATGCTTGTAGATATGGACTACTTCTTCGCTGCATGCGAAGAGCTCAAGAAGCCCGAGCTGAAGGGCAAGCCCGTGGTGGTAGGCGCTGATCCGAAGGGCGGAAACGGGAGAGGAGTTGTTAGCACGTGCAACTACGAAGCCAGGAAATATGGCATACACAGTGGCATGCCCATTTCCACAGCATACAGACTGAAGAGCGATGCGGTATTTTTGCCTGTAGACGAGAAGTATTACTATGAGACCTCTGCAAGAATCATGGATATTTTGAAGGGCTTTGCATCGAAGTTCGAGCAGGTCAGCGTTGATGAGGCTTTCATGGATGTTTCAGACAAGGTCGGAAGCTACGAAGCCGCGCTTGCATACGCAAATGTCATAAAGGACAGGATACTTTCTGAAACAAAACTGCCGTGCTCTATAGGGATAGGCACAAACAAGCTTTTGGCGAAGACCGCATGCGAAGCTGTCAAGCCAAATGGGATAAAGCTCGTCAGAGAAGAAGAGGCAAAGATCTTCCTTGCCCCAATGCCAGTGGGAAAGCTGTACGGTGTCGGAAAGAAGACAGAGGAAAGGCTCGAGGAGATGGGCTATAAGAAAGTAGAGGACCTTCAGAAGGCTGACCTCAACAGGCTTGTGGGCCTGTTCGGGACATTCGGTGCAGAGATGCAGAGACATGCAAAAGGCATAGATTACGACGAAGTTAGCGAGAATTATGAGGTCAAGTCGATAGGGAGGGAGCACACATTCGAGAATGACACTGCAGACCTTGATGAAATCATCGGAGCCCTGAAGGCGAGCGCTGCAGGAGTGATTCATGACGTAAAGCAGCAGGGCTTCTCATTCAAGACCGTTACAATCAAGATACGCTACGCTGACTTCTCGGAGCATCTCAAGGGCAGGAGCCTTAGGCGCTATTCGAACAGCCTGGAAGATATAGAGAACACGGCGATAGCACTCTTCGAGGGGTATGCAGACAAAGGGGAAAGAATAAGGAAGATAGGGGTGAGAGTATCTGGTCTGCTGGCTTACAGCGGGCAGAAGAAACTTGCTGACTATATTCATGCCTGAGGCTTGCCCTTCGACTGCTCGTACCTCATCTTGAGGATGTATTCCCTTGCGTGGAGGGCAGCCTTCGCCCCGCTGCCTGAAGCTGTTATGGCCTGCCTGTACTTGAAATCGGCAACGTCTCCTGCGACATATACCCCTTCAAGCCCTGTCTCGACCTCGTCTCTTGTGACTATGTAGCCCTTTCCGTCAAGCTCCAGCTGGTCCTTGAATATGGCCGTGTTTGGAGAGTAGCCTATCGCCACGAATACGCCGTCTATTGGCATTTCTGTGACTTCGTTTGTAACCAGATTCCTGAGCTTTACTGCAGATACCTTTGCAGCTCCTTTGATTTCCTCTACTATGCTGTTCCATATGAACTTTATCTTTGGATTTGACTTGGCGCGTTCCTGCATTATGTTGCTTGCCCTGAACTGGTCCCTTCTGTGGACGATAGTAACTGAAGAGGCGAACTTCGTCAGGAAGATTGAATCCTCCATGGCAGTATCGCCGCCGCCAACAACTATAACGCTCTTGTCCTTGAAGAACGGGGCATCGCACGTAGCGCAACTTGACACGCCCTTGCCTATGAATTTTCTTTCGGATTCTATGCCAAGCCAGTTTGCAGATGCGCCTGTTGCCACAATCACGCAGTTTGCCTCGAAGGTCTGGCTGCCGACAGATACCTTGTAGGGCCGCGATTTGAAGTCCGCGGCTGTTGCATCGCCATCTACGAACCGTGCTCCGAACCTGCCTGCCTGCTTCCTCATCATGTCCATAAGTTCCGGCCCGAGGACACCGTCTGGAAAGCCAGGATAGTTCTCCACCTCGTTGGTAAGCAGCAGCTGCCCTCCAGCCGCCATTCCGGA
>JAJZEU010000047.1 GCA_021805625.1 Microcaldota archaeon | reverse complement strand
CCTCTCGGCCCAGTGGCGAAGAACATTGAAGCGATTTCCAAGGCCCTAGAACCACTGTCAAGAGTGAAGGTCAGTGGCAATCTCGCTACCGCACTCGGGGCAATCGGGGAGATGGCTGCCAAGCTAAGCGCGTATCCTGCCGAAAAAATCTCGTCGGAGATTTCAAACCTGATAATGAAGGGCTTCCTGAAGTACCACACGATAAGCGGAGGTGTGTTCGAAGGGACTTGGTATGTCGCGATGCCGAGGAACAGCGCAGAGCATGACATTGGTGTGTGGCTCCTCGGAAAGTCGCTCTCGAATCATGGCATCGGCAACCACGTCTACAACAAGGCCTACGGCCCGGACATAATGGCGTATGCCAACGGCAGGAGGCTTGCGGTCGAATATGAAACCGGCAAGAGGGAGATTGATGATGTGGTGAAGATGATAGATAGAAGGAGGGAAAATTTCGGCAGCGTGATAGTGGTCGTGAACGATAGGCACTTTGATAGGTACCGCAGGTCCTTGGGGAATACAGCAACGATCAAGGCTTCGGAGGCTCTTGATGGTGGACTCATAAAGGTTATCAATGGCTTTTCAGGTAAGCCTTGAGCTTGCGCAGCGCGATGCTCCGCATTGATATCCTGTTCTTTGCCTTTGCTCCCAGTTCGGCGAAAGTCTTTCTGTAGCCGTTCGGTACGAATATGGGGTCCCAGCCGAAGCCGCTTTCTCCGCGTATGGCGTCTGGTATGCTTCCGTTTACCTTGCCCACAAAGACATGGACCTTGCTGCCGTCGTAGAATCCGATGGCGGTCTTGGCAGAAGCCCTTCTGTTCTTCTCCATTGCGAGCATGCGTATCACGCCGTCCCTGCCCGTTGTGGAGAGGAGCCATTTTATCAGCGCGCCGGGGAATGAGTTCCAAGCCGCTATGTAAAGGCCCGTGTCCTCGACGAGCACGGGTTTTCCAACAAGCCTGTATGCCTCCTTAGCCTTCTCTTCTATTATGTTTTCTACATCTATCGCCTGTATCTCGTTGAGCTGCAGCTCAGCCTGTTCGAGCTTTGTCCCGAGGATCTGCTCGAACTCCCTCAGCTTGTTCTTGTTTGATGTCGCGAATAGCCCAATCTTCACGCTTCAATTCATTCTTTTGGGCTTTTATTGCTTTGCGAGGCCTTTTGGCGAAGCTAAGTGTTTGCAAATGGTCCAAAACCGCTGGCAAATGGCTGCATTCCCGAATTGTGAGGAAGTCGGAGAGCCTGGCACCGGCAGTGTGGTAAAGGGCAGATTCGGTGTATTCTATATCTTTACTTTCTCGCCCCCATTTTTAAGAGTCTTGATAGAAAATGTCTCATTCCTAAAAGCATGGTACAAAGAATTCTCAAGCTCTCCGTTTCTTTCCAGATTGGCCCTTAGGACGGGCTTGTATGTGCTTTTTATCGTCCTGTTGTCCTTCAGATCTACCTCAACTATCGCAAATCCCCTTGTAGCGTCGCTTATCGCTTGGGGAAACGCCGAGACATATGTATTCTCGTCCTCGTACTGCATCGCTGGCGTTTCGAAAGTCTGGAGGTCTCCGGTTATTGTTTCCTTCGGCTCATGGTAGTGGGACTCAATCACAGCAGCAACAGGCAGCCTCTTCTTGAATACCGCCTGAGGCTTTTGTTCAAGGACTCTCGCGAGCTTGTGCTGCACCCTTACAACATTGTCATCGTCTACCTGTATGTTGCCTATGCCATACTCTTCGCCGGTAACGACTATAATGTGGGCTTTAATGTAGTCTTCGCTATATCCTTTGCCTTTCAGGTAAAACTTAATCGGGCCTGCGACCTCTGTCGCTTCGTCGTGCTCATGCCTCTTGTCGGTATTGTTGAAATGGTTGCCGCTGTCTATTATTATATAGCCACCCTTGCTTATGACCTCGTCGATTATCGGCAAAAACTTCAATACCACAGATTCCGCTTGTGAGCTTATGGTCTGTATGATGCTAACGTTTTTCGAGAACTTGTCTAGTTCCACATTCACCTGTTCTGTAGTCAGTCCTCTATTCTGAAGATATGTGCGGTACTCTTCATAGGTATTTGGAAGCGTCCTCTGTGCTGGAGAGTTCTTGAAGTTAGCAAGGTTTCCTTCTATAATGTCCCCGTTGAGCAACAGTATGGGAGTTCTGTTCTGATCGAGACTGTGTATGTATTTCTTTCCTATCTCCACTGACTTGTCGAGCAGATCTACCTCGGCCCAGCCACCCCAGTGGACATCACTGAATGCAACTACACCAAGTTTCTTTATGTTTGTGGGAATCTCCTCAGCGGCGTGTGGAATAAGCTTCAGTATCTGCTTTGTAGAGAGGCTTGAGACCTCGTAGGGCTTGAGCTCCGAAGGAAGCCTCTGCTGCAGTATAAGCTCGTCCAACGCTTTATCCCTGACGAGCTTCGCTGCTTCGCTCACAACGCTGCCTCCGTTGGAGGACTCCGGTGCCTTTTTCCTCCTGTTTCCTATCAGCTTCTGGGCTATGGCAAGTTCGCGCCTGTCTGCTTCGATTCGCTTGATTTTGAGGAACTCGCTAGTCAGAGAGGTATGCACTATCTCCCCGTTTGGAAAAACGTCCAAGATACTGGCGCTTGAGTCCATTGGCAGCTTTTCTACGGCCTTTGTCGTTCTTGTCACTATTTTTTTGTTAAGCATTTCTGCTACAGTGCTCCTGTCTGCGAACGGACCCTTAGCGAGAGACAGGAACAGTTTTTCCCTATCTAAATCGAAGGTGGGCTCTATGGAAAGTGATGTAAAGATGTGGCCGCCACTAATCAGCATTGTGAGTGGCTTTTGAAGCACTTCCCTTTTGCCAGCGGTCTCCACATATGAATAAAAGTTATCGGTAACCTTGGTGTTGCTTGTTTTGCTGTGCATCTTTGCGGACGTACCTATTGTCGGCGCTCCTTTCAATACCATAGTGAATTCAAAGCCATTGAGCTTCTTTGGTATGAATGTCAGGTCTTCATCGAGTATTACAATTCTGTGCTTGCTGTCAAAATTTCTTACGTACGAGTAGTAATCCATCTTTGCAAGCTTGTTTATGATTTTTTCTATATCGGGCTTGATCCGTACATTGTGCGTGAATGCCTCTATGTGTGCTGAGCCCTGCTTTGCCATTGATCCTAACTCCAGATTGCCGAATTCCTCGAGCCTCTTGTTTGCAGCTCTGAGCAGGTTTGATATCGCCTTCGATTCCTTGGCGACTTTCTCGTATTCCTCTTTGGTCCCATTTTCATTCTTGAGATGCTTAAAACTCTCTTCTTTCTCTTTTAGCTCTTCTTTGAGTTTGCTTGTCAGGCTCTTTAGTTTCCCGGTGCTTAGCCTTTCTATGTGCGCTTCAGCCAGAGTTTTCAACATCTTCTTTCTCTCTCCTAATTCTGCATATTCTTCCTCATTAAGTTTTAGTTTCTGCTTTGCATTTTCATATTCAGAGATGAGAGAAGCGTCATCTGGATGTTTCTCAAGTTGCCTATTGAGGGCTTCTATTGAGATCTTAGTGTTTTTTATCGTTTCTGCCGTGCCCTCCATACTCGTTTCCGTCCTTACGAACTCATTTCGAAGCCATTTGGGCCTGTGGCTGTATGCTATGCGCAAATCCTTTGCTATTGCATCTATGTTTTGGGAATCTGCTATTCCTGGAATCGCATACACTTCCGCATCTGGAGCTGTTGCTTCGTTTATGAGCCTTTCGAAAGGAGGCTTGATTATCGCTGGGGCACTGCTCATGAAGTTTATTCCTTTCTTTATTGACTTGAGCTGGTTCTGCTGCTCGTATTGAGGAATCCATGGAATTAGTCCGCTATACCCACCGAGATATACAAATGCGTTGGCTTTTTGCTCGTTGGCTTGCTTGAAATGTTCTGCGAGGCCAACGAAATTATCCTTGCTAAAAGCGCCTGTCCCTGCAAAAGTATCTGATACGATAAGGGTTCTATAAGGGGATAGTGCCTTTGTATTGCTGTTTCCCTGATATTTCTCCGTCACGTTTTTATTTGACAGTACGTTGCCAGAAGGATAACGAGTGGCATTTTCATCGGCAGTGGCACTGTTTTTCCCCATCGTGCTCCCCACGAGAGTGTCTTCAACTTTCCCCAATTGCTAATTGAAAAATGAATATATAAAGCTTCCACTATTCCACTATTACAGATTCCCTTTTTGAGCAGTTCTGGATATATGTGTGGAGAAGAATCGCAAAAGCAGGATTTTGACATTCTCATATGTATCGAGCTTCTTCGCATCGCTCTTGGAAAACCATCTCATGCCTTCAGTCTCGTCGCGGTTTGGCTTCCCGTTGCGGCTTGTGGATTTTGCAAGGTAAAGCATGTCGAAACTCCTTTCACTGTGCTTACGATAAACCTCTTCCTTCCTTCGGCGTTGAAGTTCATAAACTTGCTTATTGATGGCTGAAAGCCGGCTGCATGCGGATGTCCTCCGCCATGGAAGTGCTCTGCGAGCCTTGAGCAGTCTACGCCCTTTGCACTGCGCAGATGCGCAGTGCCATTGCGAAGATTCACATAAACCGCAATCTGTGCCCCTGTTCTCCTCATTATTCTGTCGCATGCAACATTTGTCTGGATTCTCTTTCCGAAACCGAAGCCGATTCTATAGACGCTATCCACATGCGTTATGCTTTTGTCCAGCATTGCAATCTGCTTCTTCTCCGCTTTTTTGTAGGCTTCGTAGGCGTGGTCTATGAAACTGTTGCTGAACACACCAACTGAGAAAAACTTTGCTAGTTTCTTGAGGTTCTCAGCGTCGGTTATGTTGAAATACTCTATTGCAAGGACAATTTTCTTTATTGTCGCATTCTTGGTTGGAAGGTGGAAGTCTGTGACGTGTGCTACTGCAGCAATATGACTGGCTATCCTGTCATTTCCCCCGAACAGCAGCTTCTCGGTGAGTTCCGCTGCGCAGAAGTCCTTGTTTTCCCCGACTACAGCATAGTCGCACAGCGATGCCACATCCTTTATCGCGCTCTCCGCCCAGTTGTGGTGGTCTATGTAGATTATGCTGTTGCCCTTTTTCTTGAGTCCTAGAAACAGCCTGCGCATTTTTTCTGCTTTGTCTATGTTTATTGCGAAGTCAGTGAATATTATAAGGCTCCGCCTTGGGTTATGCTGCTCTATTTCCAGCATCGCCCCGAAGAAGCTGTTGTCATCATAGCTATTCAGGATTATGTTTTTGCCAGGCATGCCGAAGCGGCGCATCGCAAGAGCTGCGCTGGCTATGCCATCCATGTCGGCCTTGTGTGTCACACAGAATACATTCTCATATGCCATTTACACATCCACAAAACAGCAATGCTTGTGCGGCTTTTGTAGCGTTTGCCATAAGCTTTTAAACATATTTGCACAAAAGATATTTAAGAAGTGCTAAGGTTATATCTCTACCAAAACCTTATGCCTCTTTTCTCATGCTTTTTGGCTATTGGGTTATCTTGCTTATTATGCTCGGCGCCGTATCGAACACCACATTCTGTTTGCAGAACCTGGGCAGGTACTTTGCCGCCTTGCCGGAGTTAGTTGCTGTTGTTTTATGGCCTATATCTTCTATCGGTGAAACCACCATGCATGTATCTGCAACAACGTTTCCGCCTGCGCCCTCTATAGTGCTCACATAGCCCAGCTGCTTCGCCATATCCTTTACTACCCTCGACGTGCATACCCAGAGTTCCTTTCCTGGCTTCAGTTTCTTGCCATTCAGCAGCGATGCTATCTCCTTCACTTCTTCAAGGGATGCATGGGGGCAGCCGAACGTTATAAGGTCTAAATCCTCAATCCTGCCGGTGTTTAGCTTCGCCTTCACATCATCCAGCGATGCCCTCGTTACATCGAAGGTCTCAACTATCTTGTCAAGGGAAATGGCGTTTAACTGCGCTTCTGGAGTTATGCCCAGAT
>JAJZEU010000104.1 GCA_021805625.1 Microcaldota archaeon | reverse complement strand
AATCGAGGGTCGGTCCGCATCCATGAATCTGTCTATCTCGGAGATGCCCACGACGAACGCCTTCAGGAATTCGTCGACAGCCGCACCATCCGTCTCCTCGAGCCGGGCCATCTCAGCGTCAAGGTTCGAGAGTATGCCCCTCCAGTCATCGCCCAGCCCGAACTCGTTTCCTATGCTTTTCAGAGTGTCCCGTATGCTCTTTGCGATTAGGCAGCCTTCTTTTGCAAAGCGCATCTCTAGCTTCTCAATGTCTTTGCTGCTCTGTTTCTCGAAGACCTTTTGTATGTGCGATGCGGTCTTTGAAACCGCTGTACTTGCCCTGGTGCGCAACCAATCTTCATCAATGAGATGCTTCGCGATTCTAGCCCTTCTTGTCGAGAGCCTTTCCATGACAAGCGCCTCCTCAATACTCTTGTGTGCCTCCTCGAAGGTGCCTGCTTTCATAAGCTTAAGCCTGTCTCTCGTTTCCCTTAGCAAGTCTAACTTGTAATATAAGCCTGCAAATTTGGAGATGAAGCCAAACTGGGTTTCAAGGTCTTTGAAGCCGTCTAGAAATTTCTCTTTTGCGCCAACCATCGCCTTGTCTGCATATATCTCTGCTTTCAATTTCTCATCGTTTCTCATCAGGTGCCTTACAAGATATGCTGCAGCCTTCTCTGGCATTGACGGGAATGGTATGTGCGAGATTATCATATATCTATCAAGAAAGTTGCTTGCCGAAACTCCCTCTGCGCCTATCACTTCCCTGATTGACCTGTAAACTCTGAGCATGTATTCGTATTCTGAGTACTTGCCGTATACTGCAGGATATTTATTGACCAGCGCAAGCCCTGAGGCCTCGTCTATTATCTCCTCTATCCTCTTCGTAAAGTCGTCGACGTCCGCCCTGTCGTGACCTATCCCTGCATGTATGCGAAATCCGCCGGCCTTCCCGCCCTTCTCTACAACTGTAGCCGTAGAACCCATGCCTCCGGTTTCATCTGCGTTGGTTCCGTATCTGTATTTAGCATCGTCAGTTGTTACTATCAGCGCCCTGCCATCCAAACCATTCTTGGCAAAGTCCGCCACCGCTGTAACTCCAGATGTGCATGCGGACTGCACGTGCTGCGCAATCTTCGGATTGAATGCGAAGCCGAACTCATTGACTATCCTTATCACCTCTATCGCATTGTTCTTCGAGATGTCGTTCGGCGTTTCGGTAGCCAGCACAAAGGTGTCTATAGCGGAGAGGTCAGAATCATACATATGCACAAGATTCAGTATGGCACTCACTGCGGCGGTAATCGTGTCTTCGTTTTCCGCTGCCACTGATGTAGAGTTTATGTAGAGGCCATTGACGAGCTTCGCGGTCTCTTTTTCAGTATCTGCTCCTGCTATGGTGCGTGCCTTTTCCCTGGAGGTAATTCCATACGATCCCAGGGAAAGTGCCATGCCGATTATTCTCAGCTCCGCACTCGCATCCCTCATAATGCCCTCAATCTCACGTTGCATATTTTCTGTTGCATCTTCCATGTATTGCGCCATGCAGATACAAGCAATAGTACTTATTTAAATTGTCGTTTGAGGCTTAAACAAAAGACGAAGCAGCGCTCTGCACAAGCTGTCCAAGCAGGAACCGCCGAAACTTGCGCAGGAAAATACAACTCCCCATTAGTTATAGAATAATATAACTAACTGGTAACTGCGGATTGCCGATTTCTATAGAAAGGCATATAAAACTTAAGTTACATTATAATGTAACTTGGGCTGTTTTAATGAAAATACCAATAATTAAGCTTTTGAAAAAAAGAGAGTATCAAGAGCTCTCAAAATTTCAGGATATGGTAGTCACAACGCTTTACCAGATAGATAGCGGACTTATCTTACACGGCGGAACGGCGATCTGGCGCTGCTTTTCGGGTAGCAGATTCTCTAGTGATATAGATGCTTATATCTCGTCAAAGACCGAACTTGAGGGCTTGAAGACAGGCATACGGGCTGCAGCGGCTTCACAGGAAATAAAGGTGGAAAAGGTAAAAGATACTGGGAACTTGATATTCCTGGCATTTTCTTCTGGGAACACCTATCTCAAGGTTGAGATGAACTATGCAACGAAGCATGTGAGCACAGTAGCAACAAGATTTGAAAAGGTTGATGGCACGTATACTGAGATTTTGACGCTTTCCCCTGAAGACCTGATTCTGGAGAAAATTGCTGCGTATTCCGATAGGAAATTCATACGCGATATCTATGACATATATATTTTGAGTGATTATGTCAAAAATGTGGAGAAGATCAAGAAGGCCGTGTTGGAGTTTACAAGTAAGATTGAAAGACCAACCAACGAAAAGGATCTTGCGTCATTGATCTATACTGGGCCAGTTCCATCGTTCAACAGCATGATGGAGCATGTACAAAGGAGATTTTCATGAAGTATGTAGAGTACGTTAAGGAACATTTCAACGATCCCGGGTTTCCCGTTGTAAGACTCTCTGACTTAAGGATCGCTTTAAAAACAAAAGGAATAAGCGATGCCTACCTCAAGCGGTTGGTAAATTATCTGATGCATAGAGGAGAGCTGAAGAGGATAACGAAAGGCACATACACATTGCACGAAGAAATAACTGTAGTGGGTTTTGCATTCCAACCGTTTTATTACGGCCTGGAAAATGCACTCACGATTAGGAAATTGTGGGAACAGAGCACAAATCCTATAATAATTACTCCAAAAAAAGCGCGTACTGGCGTAAGGAAATTCGGGGATAACAATTATGTGGTGCAGAGAATCGACAAAAAACTATTTTTCGGTTACGAACTCATCAAACATTATGATTTCTGGATTCCGGTTTCAGATCCAGAAAAAACACTTCTTGACTTCGTATACTTCAAGCACTACTTGAGGGAAGATGTGTTAAGGGAGTTAAAACGGACGATAAGCAAGAAGAAGCTTGCAATGTATTTGAAGAGGTATACGCCAGAGTTTAGAGGTAAGTTTTTTAAAACATTGAGCATTAAACTGCCCTGAATCTTTTCATTAGTAATGAACGCTATTGTTCACTAGCAATGAACAAAACCAGGTGGCGGGGGCGAGATTTGGACACGCGACCTCTAGATTTCCTAGCAATCATAGCCAGAAGGCTCATCACTCATAATGCTTTGCATATGAGTCTAGCGCTCTAACCAGGCTGAGCTACCCCGCCGCGCCTTTGAAGGATATAGATGTGCACAATTTTATAGTTTGCTGTGCTTGAGGGCAGCTTACCAAAAGAATAACTATCTGCCAATCTTCCGCGCAAAATCTCAGCTCTCGGGAAGTGCGAGTGTCGGGATTTGAACCCGAGTCTTTGCCTTTCCTTCCTGATGAAGCCCCTTTCCAGGAAGCTTCTTGGAGGGGCAAAGTCCTACCAGGCTAGACTACACTCGCACAAGCTAATCTATTGCGTTGCAACATAAAAATCTTTGCTGAAGTTTGCAGCTTACCTGAACGAGATCTCAAGCGCTCCCGAATAACCGAATGCCGGAGCCTTTATGTACATCTCCAATATATAGCTGTCCTTCCTGTCGAGGCTGATCGGCACCTTGGGGTCGCTGCTCACCACCTCGAATGGCTTGTTGGCCTCTATGCTGCTTATCTTTTCTCCGTACTTCATGATCCTGTAGAGCTGCACGCTTATCTTGAAGATCTGGTTCTTCTGCATGTTTGCTATTATCTCTGATTCCTCAATCTCGGTGTGCCTGCCGTTGCTGAGAAGCGTTATTTTCGGTATGCTTATGTGGACGAATTCATCAGTTCCCCTTACAATCTCTATATTCATGGGGCCCGCGTAAGCCATGTCTGGGGCCTTTATGCTGAGTTCGAATTTCGCCGAAACATTGTACGGTATGCTTATCGGTACCTTAGGCTCTGAAGCAACAAGCGCAAACGGTGCTGACACATTTATGGCATCTATCTTCATGCTCTGCCCTACGAACTGCTCGGATATGAAATCCGAGCTTGGCCTGTTGGAGAAGGGTATGCTTACCTTGAAAATGTTTTCATTGGTGCTTATGCCATCGATGGCGTGCATCTCCCCCATATACTTAAGGTTTATGCTTGTAATGGTGCATTTTGCCTTCTCGGTTTTCTTTTTTCTTCTGAGAAATCCGAGATCCATAGGAACCGTAGTGCATTTGTAGGAAAAGGCATTTAAGCTTAGTTATCCACTTTCTTGTATGGATGTGCATGCTGGGATGACGTTATGATGAAGGACATTTTTATTGCTGGAATCGGCTGGATAGCCTCCGGCTTTGTGGCGTTCATCGTATACTGGGTCATAGGCCAATCAAGGGCGTGCAGCTGTCCCATGATACCTGCAAACGCCACTCCAGAAGAGGTAGCCAGCATCTGCCATTGCGCCGGAACGCCGTACGGCCTGCTTGTTGTGGGAACGGTAGCCATCATCGTAGGAATAGCGATCCTCATCTTCAACGAGCCCCTCGGCCGTGCGGCTATGCGCATCAAAAGGAGGAAGGGTTGAATGTAGATACAAGGGTTTACCCGCAATTTATCCAAAATTCCCAAACCTTTAAATAGATTGCTTATCAGAATCTCATAACAGAGTTATATTTGGTGGATGTATGAGCGATTCGCATTTGGCAGAAAGCAAACAGGCGTATGCAGATCCCGTGCTGGCGCCGTACCACAGAACCATGGAAGAAATAGAGAAAATGCCGGTGATAGATACAACGATGACAGTATGCCCGGAGTGCAAGCTTATAGTCAAAGGAACAATATACAAGGACCATGACAACGTCATGATCAGGAAGTATTGCCCTGAGCACGGCTGGACCGTAGAGAAGTACTGGGAAGACTACGACATGTACATGAGGATGAGGGATTACAACTACTACGGCAGGGGCTTCAACAACCCGAACTACGCAAACCCCGGAGAGAACTGCCCATTCGACTGCGGAATGTGCGAAAGGCACAAATCGCACACAGGCCTTGCAAATGTCGTGGTAACGAACAGATGTCATTTGTCGTGCTGGTACTGCTTCTTCTATGCCAAGGAGGGAGAATCGATATACGAGCCCACAAAGGAGGAGCTCAACAAGATATTCGTAAATCTCAGGAACCAAAAGCCGATTCCAGCCAACGCGCTGCAGATTACCGGTGGAGAGCCTACGATGCGGCCTGACATAGTGGACATAGTGAAACTTGCAAAAGAGGCAGGCTTCGACCAAATACAGCTCAACACCACAGGCATAAACCTGGGAGCAAACCCAGACATGGCGGTGAAGCTGAGGCACGCGGGAGTCAGCACACTATACCTGAGCTTCGACGGCGTCAGCAAGAGGGCAAACCCGAAGAACCACTGGGAGATACCGGCAATACTCAATGCCGCAAGGAGGGCTGGCATAGGAATCGTATTTGTACCAACCGTGATAAGAGGCATAAACGATCACGAGCTCGGCAATATCGTCAACTTCGCGTTCAACAACAGCGACATAGTCAGGGCCGTGAACTTCCAGCCTGTGTCACTCGTGGGCAGGATGCCTTCAAGGATGAGGGAGAAGCAGAGGATAACCATACCTGGGGCCATAAAGCTCATAGAGGAGCAGACAAATGGCATCATAACCAAGGAGGACTGGTTCTCAGTGCCTTATGTGGGCGGCATAAACAAGTTCATAGAGGCGCTCAGCGGCGAATACAAATACGATCTCTCGATACACTTCGCATGCGGCGCAGGTTCCTACATATTCATAGACAAGGACAACAAGATTGTGCCACTGACGAGATTCGTCGATGCGGCCGGAATGCTCGAGTACCTGCAGAACGCCGTCAACGAGATGGGCGGCAAGAGGAAGTACGAGAAGAGGATCATAGCCACAAAGACTGTACTGGGCCTTGGAAAGTTCGTAGACAAGGCGAAGCAGCCCAAGTCCATAAACTTCGGAAAGCTTCTTGCATCTATAATATTGAAGCATGACTTCCAGACCCTGGGCGCATTCCAGCTGAAGTCTG
>JAJZEU010000083.1 GCA_021805625.1 Microcaldota archaeon | reverse complement strand
GATGGTGCATCTCGATGCTCTTTATCTCGGCCTTGAGCCCTTCCGGCATTATTATGACCTGATCACCAGGCTTCATGACTCCAGTTTCAACCCTACCCACTGGCACTGTGCCGTGCCCTGCTATGCTGTAGACGTCCTGTATGGGTAGCCTCAGCGGTTTGTCTGTGGGCTTCGCTGGAACCTGCAATGTATCAAATGCTTCAAGAAGGGTTGGCCCGCTATACCACTCCATCTCCTTGGGCTTCTCCTTTATGTTGGCTCCTGTCCATGCTGAATAGGGAATGAAGGTTATCTTGCTGACATCATATCCCACTGTTTTGAGCAGGTTGCCTATGTGCATCTTCACGTCTTCATACTTTATCCTGTCATAGTTGACGGCATCCATCTTGTTTATGCCGACAATCAGCTGGTTTATCCCCAACACCTTTGCCAGGAATGCGTGTTCCCTTGTCTGGGCCTGAATGCCATCGGGGCATGAAATGACAAGAACCGCAGCATCAGCCTGGCTCGCCCCGGTAATCATATTCTTGACGAAATCCCTGTGGCCAGGCGCATCTATTATTGTGAAATAGTATTTGGGCGTGGTGAAATCTCTGTGCATTATGTCTATAGTAATGCCTCGCTCCCTTTCCTCTTTGAGCTGGTCCATCACGAATGCAAATTCAAACGTTGCCCTGTTGTATTTTGCGGCCTCTTCCTTATACTTCTTGAGGTCCTGCTCGCTGATTGCTTTTGTCTCGTAAAGCAGCCTTCCTACTGTCGTTGACTTTCCGTGGTCTATGTGTCCTATGAAGATCAAATTCAGGTGTGGTTTTTCAGCCATTCATATCACCGTAAGCGTAATTTTGCAGATTATATCTGACAAGAAAAAAGGCAATGCTTTTGCCCCTTGATGACGTTATAGTATTGCAGGCAAGAGTTTATTAAGGTTGTGGTTCTGACGAGAGCAAACCAAGAAGAAAGATGCAAAAGGACTGATATATATTTATTTTTTCTTTGCATAATGTAATCAATCTCCTTCTGCACTGGTGCACACATGATAGAATACGCGAAAGAGCCTTTCAGCGATTCGGAGAGCCTCGCTGTGCTACACCCTTACATAAAGGCATGGTTCTCAAAGCATTTTACCGAGCTTACGCCTCCGCAGAAGTATGCCTTCAAGGACATAAGCGATGGCAAGAACATACTCATAACAGCACCAACCGGAAGCGGTAAGACGATGTCGGGCTTCCTCTCGATAATAAGCAACCTGCTCAGAATGGCACTGGACGGCAAGCTGGAAGACAAGGTCTACTGCCTCTACGTCTCCCCGCTCAGGGCTCTGAACAACGACATATACAAGAATCTGGCAAAGCCCATAGACGAGATATACGAAAGCCTGCCCGGCAAGACAATACGCAAGGCAGGCAAGGAAGAAGAGATAAGGAAGATTACGGTGGGGCTGAGGACCGGCGACACGCCGCAGAAGGAGCGCCACAGGCAGCTTGTAAGGCCGCCGAACATACTTGTCACTACTCCTGAAAGCCTTGCCATAATGATAAACTCGCAGAAGTTCGTCGAGAAGCTCAAAGACATAAAATACCTCATAATAGACGAGATACACGAGCTCGCGAACAACAAGAGGGGAGTGAACCTCTCGCTCTCGGTAGAGCGGCTTGCAGAGATTGCAGGACATGACTTCGTAAGAATAGGCATGGGTGCCACGCTCTATCCTCTTGACGAGGCCGCAAGGTATCTTGCAGGCTACAGCGGCAGCGAGCCCAGGGACTGCATAATAGCAGATGCATCGTGGAGCAAGAAGCTGGACGTAATGGCGATGAGTCCTGTAAGGGACATGATTTACGAGAAAGAAGAAAACATAGAGAATGCGCTATACAAGGAGCTGAACAGGATCATAAGGCACAGCAAAACCACACTCATCTTCACGAACACAAGGAGCGGCACAGAGCGCGTTGTATTCAACCTGAAGAAAAGGTTCCGCTACAAGGAGAACATAGCCGCCCATCATGGCTCCCTCTCAAGGGAGTCAAGGCTGGAGGTGGAGGATCTGCTGAAGAAGGGTGCCCTGAAGTGCGCGGTCTCGTCAACGAGCCTTGAGCTCGGCATGGACATAGGCACCATAGACAATGTGGTGCAGCTCGGCTCCCCCAAGAGCGTGACAAGGGCAGTGCAGAGGATAGGCAGAGCTGGCCACTCCTTCAAGGCAACGGCAAAGGGGGAAATGCTGGCCCTGAACAGGGATGATCTTGTAGAATGCACGATAATGCTGGATGCCGCGCTGAAGAGGCACCTCGATTCATTCAGCGTGCCGCAGAATCCCCTTGACGTGCTAGCCCAGCACATTGTCGGAATGTCCCTTACAAAGAAGTGGGATGTTGACGAAGCCTATGGCACGATAAGGCACGCATATGCCTACCACAACCTCGACAGGAATGACTTTATGTCGTTGCTCGACTACCTTGCCGGCAACTATGCAGGCCTGGAAAGCAAGCACGTGTACGGGAAGATATGGTACGACGAGAAGGAAAAGGCCTTTGGCAAAAGGGGAAAATACGCAAGGGTAATATACATGCTCAATCTCGGCACCATACCCGACGAGGTGGCTGTGAATGTCTTCACACCTGACAAGAAGTGGATCGGCAACATAGAGGAAGAATTCCTCATGAGGCTCAAGCCAGGGGACATCTTCACTTTGGGAGGGCACCTCTACAAGTTTGAGTACGCAAAGACAATGAAGGCGTTCGTTACGCCTGCGGCAGCCAGCGCGCCTACAATACCTCCGTGGTTCTCGGAGCAGCTGCCGCTCAGCTATGAGCTTGCAAACGAGATAGGCGCGTTCAGGAGAACCCTTGGCGAAGCGCTGCAGAAAGAAATAAGCGCAAAGCCCAGAATAAGACTGACAAAGCGCACAAAGATACACGAAGAAGCCAAGGCGATACTCGACAGCCTGCCTGCCGATGCCAATGCGAAGCAGGCGATCTTCGGCTACTTCATGGAGCAGCTGCTGTTTGCAGGCGCAATGCCGAATGACATGCAGCTGCTCATAGAGCAGACCAGCAACATGAAGGATGAGAAGGGCTACCTTGTATTCCACGCCCTCTTCGGAAGGAGGGTAAACGATGCACTCTCAAGGCTCTTCGCAATAAGCGTTTCGGAGAAGTTCGCGTGCGATGTGGGAATGATGGTTGGCGATAACGGCTTCGTTTTGGTCACAGATGGCGAAGTAAAGATAAGGGAAGGAAACATCCTTGACATAATACGGGAGATGGAGCCGAGCTCGCTGAGACTCATCCTGGAGCACAACATAAGGAAGACCGAGCTTATGAAGAGAAGGTTCAGGCACGTTGCCTCGAGGGGCCTCATGATACTGCGCAACTACAAGGGCTGGAAGATAGGGGTCAGGAAGCAGCAGGTCAACTCACAGCTGCTTCTTGATGCGGTAGAAGAAATGGACCCAAACTTCCCGCTATTGAAAGAAACCTACAGGGAAATCCTGAACGATTCGATGGACATACAGCGTGCAAAAGAGGTGGTGACAAAACTCAGAGACAAGGGCATAGCCGTGAAGTTCATAAAGACCGCAGTGCCTTCCCCATTCTCCCATAATCTCCTGACATTCGGCCATGCAGACATTATAATGATGAAGGGAAGGAAGAAGTACCTGCAAAGGCTCCACAGGCTCGTCATGAAGAGGATAAATTCTGGAAGTGTGACAGGGCGTCTGCATGATGCTTAACGGCGATGTAGAGCTGCTTGACGGCATGCCGATAGCATATATAAAGAGCATAAACGCAATCGCAGTAGCAGACCTCCATCTTGGTTACGAAGGCATCATGGCCAAGCGGGGCGTCTACCTGCCCAAGACGAACCTCAGGAAGATAATGGAAGGGCTGAGCAATGCCATAGACGAAACGCACGCAAAGAGCGTCGTGGCAAATGGCGACATAAAGAACGAGTTCTCAGACGTGGACGAGGACGAATTCAACGAGCTGTTCGATTTCATAAAATTCCTGAAGGAAAAGAAGGTGGAGCCGGTTCTTATAAAGGGAAATCACGACAACTTCGTCGAACGCTACAAGGAAGCCTTCAAGCTTAGAATATACAGGCAGGAAGCCGTGATTGGCACGTACCACTTTTTCCACGGAGAAGAGATGCCCGGTAGCATCAAGAAAGGCGAAACGCTCGTAATGGGGCACGAGCACCCGGCGATAGCTGTCTTCAATAGCGTCGGCAAGAGGGAAAAGCTCAGGTGTTTCCTTTACGGAAAGTACAAAGGCAGCGAATTTCTTGTTTTGCCCGCAATGAACTACTTTGCAGCAGGTACAGAGATAAACATGGAGCCCGCAGATAAGCTGCTTTCGCCCATTTTCAAGGAGCTTGATGTCGACAGCCTGAGAGCCATGGCTCTTGGCTACGGCTCGACAATGGATTTCGGCACAATCGGAAGGCTCAGGAACGTATACTAGAGCTCCTTTGTCTCTGCATCTGTCTTCTTCTTCTCAAATGAGAAGACAGCATCCTTTATCGCCCTAAGGGAAAGAGTGGCGCAGTGCATCCTTGCTGCACCAGGATCAACGCCTATTACCTCAACTACAGTGTCCTTGCCCATCTTCTCTATATCTGCGAGGCTCTTGCCCTTTATGTAATCGGTAATCATGCTAGCGCTGCCCATGCTTACCGCACAGCCGTCTCCCTCGAATCCCACGTCCTTGACCTTGCCGTCTTTTATCTTGAGGTAAACCGTTATCGTGTCTCCGCAAGAGGGATTGTCTTCATGCACGCTAACAGAAGCATTCTCAAGCGCGCCCCTGTTGTGCGGCCTTTCATAATTTTCTATTAGGTTTTCAGCATAGAGGTCCAGTGACATTAAACCACCTTGATATAATAGTGCTGAAAGTCAAAGTCCCGGTGGTACCTCTTGTCAGTCCTGTTCATGGTTATCTTATCGCTGAAAGCGCTTTTATAGTTTGAGGCAATCGCGTTTCTGGACCAGCATATTGAACTTTTTGTTTTTGAAGCTGAGCTTGCGCAATGTGCAACCAGGAAAAAGGCCCTTTAGTTCGTTACTCGTAAAGATATGATAATATGTCCTGCCAACTTTATACGTTCCTTTCTCTTCTGTTTTTGTAAATACTGTTTTGCTACCGGAAGATTTCTGCCAGCTTTCAATGTAGATATACCCTCCCGGCCTTACTACCCTAACTATATCTTTTGCAACTTTGTTTATCGTGGGAATTCTAGCGTGGTAGAGCGCTCTGATTATTATGACTGCGTCAAAGAAACTGTCCTTGTAAGGCAGACCGTGCTCCATATTTAGCGTTTTAAGCCTTGCATGAAGACCCCGTGCCTTCAATTTCTGGGAGGTTTCCCTTACAACCCACCTAAATTGGTCGAACCCGTACATGCTGAATCCTTTTTCTGCGAGATACACGGTATTCCTTCCGGTTCCGCAAGCAAAATCCAGTATGGTTTTTACACCATGCTTTTTGAAGAACGTACTGAGATATTTCATGCTCTCCGAAGGCAAGTGCTGATTGAATACTTTTCCATTATAGTAACCGAACCATCCTTGCTCGTCAGTTTTGTGTACAGGTTGTTTCTGTTTCTTTTTCATAGATAACTTCCGCAGCAAAATCTTTTATATCCTCTCGAGGAGCCATGCGGCGTTTGAGCTGTTAAAATCAGTTTGGCGGATTTATTCAGAGAAGAAGGTTAGAGTGAAATTTCATTTTGGCGGAGTTAAGCTAATAAACTTTCTCTTCAAGAGTATGCTGTGATGGATGCAATGGCAGGCATACAGAAAGAACTTGGCAGAAGAAGGGTGTTCGTGTTCCTCGCAGTGTTCTTCGTGGTTGCCATGCTGCTTGATACTTTCACTGAGCTTTCCCCAGCATCTCACGCGATTGACGATCTAGGAATAGCCATAATGGCTCTGATAGCGCTAATATACCTGGCTGCGTTCTGGAAGAGGGTAAGCCTCAAGGAGCT
>JAJZEU010000110.1 GCA_021805625.1 Microcaldota archaeon | reverse complement strand
GGTTTAATAACGTTGAATCAGAATGTAGCGTGATAACAATGATAGGAAAAGAGCAGAAATCTTCAAGGGAGCTTCCGCTTCCTAATGTATTGGAAATGCTGGAGGAGCGCAAGAAGGGCGGCGAGCTAGGATATGAGCAGCAGCTTGCCTATGAGCATGCCAAAAAGTTCGCCTCGATCAGCGCAAAGAATGCCGAAAAAATGGAGGAGGAGCTGCTTGCACTGGACATAAGCAGGAAGCTTTCTGTCAAGATCATAGACATCATGCCCTTGAACATGGACCAGCTGAAGCAGACTGTGATAATGGAGAGGAAGCCGATACCTGAGGAAATGCTAAAGAGCATGATGGAAGTTGTGGAGAGATATAGGGGCAAGTAAGGGGCTTGCTGGGGGGTGATATGATGGAGCAGAGGGAGGAGTTGGAAGAGTATGGAGTGGTGCTAGAATACCTGCCTACTGGAAAGTCCTTTTCTGCGAATCCAGAACCGATAGTCCAGCTTATCGGTGAAGAACGCTTCACCCTGCTTGAGGTCCTGCTTAAGCCAGGCGTACAAGTCAAGCTCGAGGAAAGGCTCTACATAGGAAAGGCTGAGAGGGACAAGGTTTCGCTGATAAAGACCAGGCTCGCATACAGCGAGCTGACAGAAGGCGCCAGGAACGAGCTTGCTGCCGCAGTTGCCAGCATAATAAGGAGGAACGAGCCAAGGTTCGTAAGCGTTTTCAACAAGGCAGGCCCGCTCAACATAAGGGAGCATTCGCTTGAGCTCCTGCCAGGCATAGGAAAGAAGCACCTGCAGGCGATACTCAATGCAAGAGAGCAGAAGGAGTTCGAATCCTTTGCTGATTTAACAACAAGGGTCACGCTGCTTCAGGATCCTGTCAAGCTCTTGACTGAGCGGGTTCTTACCGAGCTGAGGGAAGAAAGCAGGTTCTATCTTCTTACAAGGCCCTATTCGAGGCGCCATTCGTTCTGATGGATCTTCTGCGCCGCGTTTCAGGTATTATAGCTTGGCTTGTACGTGTTCAGCAGCAGCGAATTCGAAACAACGCTGACAGAACTGAAGGCCATGGCGAACGCTGCAAGCACAGGCAGATAGCTGTACATCCCCACGCCGAGGAACGGAGTGAGCGCTCCAGCTGCAACCGGTATCAGGATAATATTGTATCCGAAGGCCCACGCGAGGTTCTGCCTTATCTTTGACATGGTTTTCCTTCCCAGGTCTATTGCCATTGCTGCGTCAAGCACGCTGTTCCTTATGAGTACTATCCCTCCTGTTTCCTTTGCCGCTTCTGTTCCCGAGCCTATGGCTATGCCCAGGTCAGCCTTGGCCATCGCCGGAGCGTCATTGATGCCGTCTCCAACCATAGCCACCACACTGCCGGAACTCTGTAGCTTCTCTATTATTGCGAGCTTGCCTTCCGGCTTTGTCCCCGCCACAACCTCTGTTATACCGAGCTTGCCTGCCACCTCCATCGCAACACTCCTGTTGTCTCCTGTAACAAGCCATGGCTCTATGTGCATCGACCTGAAAGCCCTCACCGCGTCGAGGCTGTCAGGCTTCAAGGCATCTGTTACTGTAATGATGCCGGCTGTCCTGTTGTTCAGGCCAACAAAAATGACTGTCTTGCCCCTGCTTTCAAGCTGCGATGCGTCTTTCTCCGCATATTCTTCAATGCTTCCTAAAAGCTCCCTATTCCCTACAGTGATTCTGTTGCCATCTTCATCCACTGCCCTGACTCCGCTCCCCTTAACATACTCGAAGCTTCTCGGAAGCTTTGCCTCAATATTGTCATCAAATGCTCTGCGCACTATGGCCTTTCCTATTACGTGCTCCGAGTTTGCCTCGGCAATTGCTGCAAATTTTAACACGTCTCTCTTATGGTATGTGGCAAATGCTATTATGTCGGCCACTTCCGGGCTGCCTTTTGTAAGCGTGCCGGTCTTGTCAAGCAGCACGATGTCTATCTTGCCAGCCGCCTCCAGGCTTTCCCCATTCTTTATGAGTATGCCGTTCTTGGCCGCCTTTCCCGAAGAAACAAGCAGCGCTGCCGGTGTGGCGATGCCAAGTGCGCATGGGCATGCTATTATCAGTACACTCACGAAAGCCAGAACGGCAGTGGTCACTGAAGCATGCAGCGCATATACCCATAACAGTGCCGCAATAACTCCGGCTACTACGACAGCCGGTACGAAATAAGAAGATATCTTGTCAGCCAGTTTCTGCACAGGCACTTTACTAGAAGCTGCATCATGCACTATCTTTATGATCTGCGCCAGCGCTGTATCCTCTCCAATCCTCGTGGCTTTGATTCTGAGCGCTCCTGAGATATTCACAGTGCCGCCAGTAGCAGGGTCTCCTACCTTCTTCCCTACAGGCATGCTCTCGCCGGTAAGCATCGACTCGTCAATGCTGCTTTCGCCGTATACCACAGTACCGTCGGTGGGCACCCTCTCTCCAGGCTTAACAAGGAAAATGTCGCCTACCTTCACATTCTCTATGGGCACTTCAGCGATGTTATCGCCGTTCAGAACGTGTGCTGTGCCTGGCTGGAGCTTGCTGAGGCTTTCTATGGCGCTGGTGGCTCTTGCCTCGCTCAGCCTTTGCATGAACGTTCCTGTCAGTATGAGCGAAATTATCAGCGTGGAGGTGTCGAAGTACAGCCCTCCAGAAGCGAAAAGGCCAGGAATGAGCAGCACAACAGTGCTGAAAGCCCATGCAGTGCTTGTGCCTATGGCTATGAGCGTGTCCATGTTTGCCGATTTATTCCTTATCGCGTCGTATGTGCCTTTGTAAAACCTTAGGCCTGGGTAGAACTGCACTATGGTTGCAAGGGCAAGCATCGCGTAGTCGAGTGCATGCGACACAAAAACATATGTAAGCAAAACCACAACCGCGGTAAGGGGCCACGATATAGCGAGTGATACCTTAAGATCATGCAGCTCTTTTTCAGGGCGCTCGAACTGCAGCTGGCATGTACCGCTGCAGAAGTAATATCTCTTTCCGAAGCGGTCGCTTGTGAGTGTGGTGCTGTCATCTACCTGCATGCCGCAGATGGGATCAGTGTGCATTTTGCTATGCCCCTTTGGATTCGTACTTTCCCGGATTCTTGTCAAACTCTGCCTTGCACGCATTACTGCAGAAGTAATAAGCCTTGCTGTTCATAACACTCTTCAGCTTTTCGTTCTTTTCAACTTCCATTCCGCATACTACATCCTTCATGCTACCAGCAGTATGGTATTGGCAACAAAAATATATATGGTATGTGCACCCTATTGCTGAAGCCTGTCCGCAAATACCAGAACTTGCAAGTATCTTGTGCATCTTCTTCTGCAGGTCTATACTCCATTTCAGGTGCGAATCTGCACTAGCTGGCTATTGTTTGGCGCGCTACTCTGGGTTCCGGCGCTTCCAGCCATAATTAAAGTAGCCTCACCTATACTATAGGCTGCCTTTCTGTTGTGCATTCACAACTATTTTAGTAAGAACAAACGACATAGGAATGTTTATATTTAACTTCCCCACATATTAAAACGGAGGCGCTTCGAGAACATAGTCTACTAGGTGAAAATATGGACAAACCCAAATCCAAACTCTTGTTTGGTATTTATAGCGACAGCAGATATGGAGATAAAGATATACTTATGACTGCGATGAGGAGCAATTATGCAGAGCCGTTCATCAGCCATATAGACTCTATAATATCTAAAGCGGAAAATAGCGCAACCGACGAGGAGAAGAAGAAGCTGTATAACATTGCGTTCAGCGAAGTTAGCAACACTAACACAGATCCGCAGCTCAAACGCTTACTCGTGGAACGACTCAGAGTAGAGATAATAGTGCTCAGTGCTGGTAAAATGACGCATACAGGTTTTGACAGCTACCCTGGAAACATACCATAAGCAGGCGCTTTCAGAGGGTTCGTATCGTTGCATATCCAAAATCGCGCCCTTTGCGGTAATTTTTGCTACCCAGCAGAAACTATTTCTTTCATGGAATTATTTTAATACCATTCGCATAATGTTATCTGTGCAGTTTGCGGTGGTATATAAGCCGCGAAGCGCATAATGCGCCCTGGTAGCTCAGTGGTAGAGCGTCTGTCTTGTAAACTTCTTGGAAAGAGGTTTAATCAAGAATAACAGGAGAACAGAAGGTCGAGGGTTCAATTCCCTTCCAGGGCTACCAAACGCTTTACCAGACTTTGCCGTCGAAGAGAATTTGCAAAAACATGTTTTGTCGTCGAAGGTTCGCGCCCCTCACTTTTCTGGATTGTGGAATAAGTAGGTCAGCCCGTTCTTGGACTAACAATTTATCGTGAGGTATAAGTACTCTTTCTTCCAAATGCAAGCGAAGGACATGAAGAACTCAACACCATCATATGCATTGCAAGACCCCAGACGCGTCGCAGTATACCACGGAATAAAATGGATAGCTGTAGATGTTGATATTGCAGAAAAAATAATGTCTAAAAGCTACACGAGACGCCCAAGAAGTAGATCTCATCCCTATCCTGCATTGGATTATCAACTGGCCAAACTGATGAGAGGGAGAATGCCATTCGTGACTGGAGATATTCTTCGAGGAAGAGCCAAGGACTTGAGAATGATAAACGGAAATGCGTTGATTGTTTCTACACCTCCAAGACTCTATTCGGAATGGGGCTACGATTTCTTGAAAATCGATATTTGCGTGGTAGGCCCGCGGGATAGAGAAGGGGAGATTAGGAGGGTTTTCAGAGAGCAGAAGATCAGATCTCTCAAGGAAAAAGAGAGAGCGGCATGGTATGTAAGGCAGGTAAGACCGCTCCTCGGTACCCTTTTTGATACTGGACTGGTAAAAGGGGTGCTGGGCAGAGGCTCTTATTTTGGCAAGAACTGTTTTCCACGGGTTGATGATGATATCAACTTTATACTTTTCGCGAGAAGTTCTGATAAGGAGACAGAAGGCAAGATAATCAGAGTGTTAAAAAGGCTGCCTAAGTTTAAGGTGGCAATACTCCACAGAAATGAAAAGACGCTCAAGAAGGGCAGACTGCCCGCTTTTAGTTTTATGATAGTAGCAGAGGACATGTCTTCCAGAATAAAGGCCACAAATTATGAGAAGTACGTGCTGAAGGACGGGGTTGGGATAGGCCTAGCTCACTTCCCGAAAGAAAGATCTGAAGCATTAGCAAGAAAATTCACGAAGCTACTGCCAACACCAAGTAAAAGCTCCAGAACCTCATAAATTTGTGTATATCTCCAGATATCGTGTGTGCTGCGAAGTCTTTTCAGACCGTCCCTTCCAGGGCTCCGTTCTGTGAAATTTATCTATGTGGGAGTAAAACCTGCACTTTTCAGAGGTTGGATATAAGCCCGCCACAAACGCAGCATATATAAAACCGTATCTCTCCTCTGTTTTTAGTAGGGACATGACATCCTGTCAAGTGCCGCAGGCTGTAAGTTCATTTAGTTGTAACTATGAAATGATATTGCTTGATATATAGTTGGTTGTGCCGTTTATTCCGTAGCAACAGCCTTTGCCGTTTCTCTCTGCATGCTTTCCAAGTTGCCCTTTACCAGAGAGTCGAAGAAAGCGATCAGCATCTTTACGCTTCTGCTATCCTCATTCAGCTTGAATATGTCCTGCTTGCCTATGCGCCTTGTCTTGATTAGCGTGCCGTCTTCCAGTAGCTGCCTCCAGACCGCGTTTAGCGTGTTGTACGAGATGCCCGCGTTTTCGGCTATCTCCCTCTTCGAGTAGTCGAACTCTCTGCCAGTAAGCATAAAGTCCAATATCTTCGATGTTGGAGATCCGCCTACGAGTTTGAGGAAGCTTGATGTTTTCAAACTTCTATTCATTAGACACACCAGCTAAGCTACCAGCGGTACAGCAACAATTTCTTTATCTATCTTGGGTGCTTTTTGCCTCCCAGTCTTGGCAAAGGACAGAAGCCCGTAATTTGATAATATTCTGAGGTCCCTTGATACTGATTCTTTTGGCCGCTTAAGCAGTCTGACCAACTCTCC
>JAJZEU010000074.1 GCA_021805625.1 Microcaldota archaeon | reverse complement strand
CGGACGCCCTCTAACAATTTGCGTAATTCCACCTGCCGAAACGTTTCCCGTCGTTCCCGCCGCTGAGGCTACAATCGGAGCAGAAATCGACGTTGATCCTTGCAAGAGCGTTACAGTTTGTGTTGTGGTAAACTGAACGCCTCCAACAGTTGCAACAATGGTTCCCGAGGGAATCGTAACAGCTTGCGAAGCCAGAGGAGGGCTAACGCCAGTTCCGGTCAGAAACGTAATTGTCCCTGTTGCTGGTTGCGCGGTTTTAGGATAAACGCCAAAAGCACTATAGGCGGAATAAACAAGAGCCTGAAATGCCTGCGCTTGAGCAGAAATGCCCTGAATTTCTTCAACGGAGCCAATTGCTTCTGAATTGGTTCTGATCTGGCTGCCAACATTGTAATCCGTCACCACTCCAGATTGTGCGGCCATGTAGGCAAGAATGTTTGCCGCAACTGTCGTCGTGTTAGGAGGAGATGGAATGGTGATTGTATTGCTCATGCGAGAGGCCCTAGAACTTCATTTACGTTGGCTGTTTGCGTCCCCGCTCCGTTTGGCAAGACCGTTGCCTGCACGTTGATGGCATAGTTCTGGTATGCAACGGTAGAGGCATTGATGACCTGATTAACGCGAGGATCAGAAAGAAGCGCGGATTTTGCATAAGCCGTAATATACGACAAAGTGTTGGAATCTGTAATAGCGCCTACCTCCGGAGGAATGCGCGAGCCGAAATCGCGGTGATAGAGCAGCGATCCAAGCGTTGTCTGCAAGCGCCTTCCCAGCGAAAAAGCCAGATTGTTGTAACCGCTGATTAACTGAAAGTCTCCAGCCCATTCCGTCAAATCCTGGTTGATCGGACCATAATAGATATCAACACCGAGATAATTAAGAGTATAAGAAGGAACAGTGCCTTGTGTTTGAACAGTGCCGGTTGTAGGCAGGAAGAGTTGCTGCCCCGGCGCTGTCGTAATGCTTGTAGCGCTAGACGTGATATACGGCGGCTGCAGATTATTAGTGGAAGCAATATTCGTCCACTGCTCAAAATCGCCTAGTGTGCGCGCTGCAATATCCATCAGATTGTCGTTTTGCCTGACCGTGGCAAGCTGGATATTTCCTGTTACCTGCTGGCGCAAGGAAACAAGCGCTGTATTGAGTTCTTGCAGAGTTTCCCCTAAAATGTATTTAGCAGTGTTGATATTTTGTGATTGCAGGGAAGCAGGGTTATTGCCTGTCAGCGAGGCCATTCCTAGAATGGATGGCACGGCTATAAGGTTATTCCATGCGGTTGTGATGTCATTCTGGTTGACCACATTCGCATTTAGCAGCAGTTGGTATGCTATCAATGACGCTTGATACATCTGCATAACTGCATCGTAAGAAGCCGCCGAATACACATATCCAGAAGTTTGAAGCGCGTTTGCCAGATTAAGCCATGCTTGCGCAGCCTCTAACACTGCTTGGCTGAGAGTCGAAATCGTTCCAACTGAGATAGGCTGAAGCTGATCCGTAACAATTTCCTGATTATTTTGCGTAACCAGATACCCAAGAGCAGGGGGAAATTCGCCGGTAAATTGTAAGATATATTCAAGATATTGCGGAGAAGCAATTGGAATTGTGTTATTTTGATAAGCGTAAGACGGCGTGGTCAAAGCCACGTTAAAGCGCGTCTGGTTTTGAGAAAAAGACAGCATCGCCGCCAAACGATTCTTGATATAAAGCGCCGAAAGCGCATCGAGCGTGACGGGAACCGCAAATGCTTCTGACAACAATGTATAATTGTCATAGACCTGCGCGTTATCCCGAATGGCGCTAAGCGCTATAAACGCATTGCCAAGTGCGGTTGTCGTAAAACTGGTCAGGTTTTGCGCTTCTACCAGATTAGTGGGATCAAGATTCGTATTGTAATAGGTCAGGGTTTGAAGCGCGGTATTCCAAATCTGATTGCTGTAGCCCGTGATAAACAAATCCGTCATCAGCCGATTCCATATGTAGATAGAAGCGACGTAACCGAGGATTGCACTTGAGTCATAACCGGAGTAGCGGCAGCATTGAAAAGCTGCCCAATCGGATCAGCAAGAGATGAAAAGACCGGCGCATCTACACGCTTGATTCCGGCCAGCATAAACCGATATCGCACCCACAAAGGCTGCGAAGCATCTTGATAAAACCCTTGCGGCCCTATAGGTTCTACCTGCCAGAAATCGTTGGAAAAATAATCATAAAACTCCAACGTATAAAGTGTGGAAATTCCAGCTTGCATCTGGTATTGATTCAATTCTGCATATTGAGCAAGCAGGGTTGCAAGATTTTGAATGGACTGCAAGCCGGTAAAAAGATAGGCATCATTGCTATGCCGGTTAAAGCCGGTTGTGCCTTCAAGGGAATAAATGACGGGGCTGTTACCGTAAATGTCTACTTGTCTTTGCACGCCTTGATAGGTAGGAGTGCCTGCCGTGTCATAGATGGTGGACATGGCGGTATAGGTCTTGCGCAGGGCGGTTGGAGACAGAGGAAACGTATAGACGCGGTAAGGCGCACGGAGGGCGCCTGGATAACGAATGGACAAGGTGTAGAGCGCCGTGCGCGTATTCGGCACCGGCACTTGCCTGAAGGTCTGGTAGGGCGATGTAAGAGGTGCGAGAAGCGCGGTGCTCATAGCAGTTGCAGTAAGGCTGAATTCATGGAGGTTGTGGCGTAGAGATGCCCATCAGAATACCACAGTAAATCTGAAACGCCAATCGGCTGTGAAGTTGCCTGCGCCTGATAATCTGTTATCACAGAAGATGTTAAAGTTGTGCCGTTCAATTCATATAGATTATTTTTTGTGGTAGCAAACCAGAAAGTTCCATCGCTTTTCCATACAGACGCCATAGGAATTTCAAACGCAACCGTCATATATTTGGTGTTAGACCAACCGCCTCCACTGTAAAGAGAGACAACCCCATACGGAATTGGGGATATGGAAAAAGGCTTGTTCAGATAATATTGGTATATGCTGGTATTTGTAACGCCAAATAATGAAATTCCGGTAGAAAACACTCCCGTCCATGCGGCGGGAAGCGCAATAGTTGCTTGAAGAGATAGGGCGCCACTTAGCAGAAAATAAATTCTTATTTTGGAATTCGTGCTATCTAAAACCAGTATCTGATTTTGCTGCACATATATTTGTGAAGCATCGCCTGTATAAGTCGCAGAGTATGTATTGGCGCCCGACACGACAGTTATATTGGCAGTTGTGCCACTGTTGCCGCAAAGATAGATCAAGCCGTTTGCATCTTCAAAAATTGAATTTGGCGTATACGAAAGTGTTGAAACTGTTTCGGCTACCCAAGCATTTGATGTATAATTCAAGAAAGTATAACCGCCTGAAACCGTAACGCCAACTTTAGTAGAAGAAACAGGAAACAGGGCTGTTGGGGCAGTTAAAGATACTGATCCGCTGGAAAGCCAAGTACCTGTAGAATAGCCGAGAATTTCCACGATATTTGCGGAAGGATTTGAAATCAGCGCAAAATCCACCAAGGGAGCACTGACAATTTGTGTCGCCCCTGAAGCAGAAAGAGTAATGGACTGCGCGGGAGAAAGAGCCGAATTGGCTACATCATAAACTTCCATTATATTACTGTCAATAAACAGCACTTGCGTATTCGTACTTGACCACGCGCCCCATTTCGCAGTTCCAGACGCCGCGAGGCTATTAATCACTTGCCAAGAAGGGTCTGGGCCTGTCAAAAGATAAAGAGTGTTATTGACAGGATTTGAAAATACAGCATAATCTCCGTTTGGAGATGCTATAATATTATATGCGCCATAAGCCCGAAGTGCCGTTTCGGCAGTTCCGATAACTCCTACATCGGCTGAAGAAGCCGATTGGTTGATGATCTGCAAAAGATTTGTGATAGGAGGCTGAGAATAAGAAGCAGTTCCAGAAACGATATTGTAAACACCGAGTTGGTTTTCAGGCGCAATAACAGAATACAGATTGGAAGAATCAGTGGAAAGCCCAACTGCCCCAGAAACAAAATAGGTCCCTGAAACCAGGGACGCTCCGGAAACGGTATAAACTGAACCGCCCCAAGAGCCGAAATAGGATTGAGAAGCAGTTGCGGCGCCATTAAAGAAAGTGCCTGACGGTGCGGCATACGATACAATGGCTTTGCCCGAAGTGATGTATCCAACCTGGTTATCCCAACTTGTCCAATAAGGATAACCGCTATTTGTCGTAGATGCGGTAGCTCCTGAGACTAAAGGTGATTCGGTAAATGCGCCAGAAGCAAAAACAGTTCCGTTATAGATATAAAAATTGTTATCGTTGAAATTAAATGAAACAATATCAGTTTCATACAACGAAAATGTCTGCGATTTGCCTACGGCTTTGTTTTGAGGAAAAATATAAGTGGCCATGTGTTACCTGTCTGCGCAGGGGAGTATGGCACTTCGATTGAGAGTTCTGCCGTCAGAAGTTGTAATTTCTGCCGTGATCGTATAATAATTGTTAGCCGTTCCTCTGGCAACGGTAAAAGCAATTCCCGTCCCCGAAACCGCAAATGCCATAAAATTACCCTTACTCTTCAGTAATTTCAGTAGCCGTTGTCAACTGCGGTACCGCGCCAGAAACAATGGAAATAGTCGGGCTTAGAGTTCCGATATAGTAAAGTTCGCCGGCACCACTTGTAAGCGCGCCTACTGAAAAATATGTCGCAGTGCCAGTGCCGCTGGTAACAGAAGGAAAGGTAATCGCCGCGTTAGGATTGGCAATCGCCGCAGTTGAACCAGACACAGTGCCTGAAACCACTGTCCAAGCAGGGGAAGTATTAGAACGAGAAACCGCAACACGGGCGTAGCCGGTATACGTGATCTCGTTAGTATCCTGCGTGCCCGTAGCCGTTGGGCTTGCACTGTGGAGTGCAACATACAAATCAGTTAAAGGAGAAGTTGCAGCATTATCTGCGATATTGGAAATAGGCGTTGCGTTCAGAAGCAACTCAAGAACGGAAGTGGAATAGGAAAGGGATTTAGCGGCCATCAATGTATCTTTCAAAACGGGACATTAGCGTATTATAGCATTAGTTAGATGTTTTCACAAGCGTTGATTCTACATCCGCCGCTGTAAGAGGCGTATTAGGGGTTCCTGTATTTCCTCCTTCGGGATCAGAATGAGTATGCGCATTAAATTCAGAAATAAACTTACTGACAAGCACAAGCGCATCAGTCACTGATTGACCGTTTAAATTTATATTTAGCGTCTGCCCCGTTGCTACCGTAATGTTTACGGCCCCGTTGGCTTCAATCTGAACTTGTGCCCCTGACGGATGCAAGACTGTATAATTAAAAGGCGACGGCGTTGACGGCACGCGCTCGGAAGGCGTAAATTCTACGCTACCGCTTGATTGATCCGCATTGACGATCTGACGAAAAGTTGGATCAGGCGAGGTAGCCGTTCCCACAACAACCGCTGTTCCATCAGGATAATAAATGTTCTGGTTGCCTGTCTGATCCAGCCATTTATAGTATCCGCTGTAATGAGAATCATATTCAAAATGCGGATCGGTCGTGTTGGTATACGCTTGCACATTTTGTGCGTATAAGCTGCCAAGCCACACGCCATTGCGTATATCGCCCGCAGGGAAGGCTACAATACCCCATGTGCCCGGAGTAGGCAAGGCGTGCTGCTTGACACGCAGGGCATCCGCAGGACCGTCAGAAACGACTGTGACGGGAATTCCCGGCATCTGGCCGCTCGGATAGAGCACCATGACCTTGTTGGGAGGCGATTGTGAAACAACCTGCGCTTTGGTAATCCACGGAACCATTAATATTGTGCCTTGTTGAAAATTTGAGCGATATCGCCAATCAGCCCTTGGCCGACAATGTTTTGGTAGTTTACTGGAGTCAGCGGCGGTCCAAGCCCACTCGGCAATCCGACTTGATATACGCCATCTTTTCGCTGTGCATTTCCGGTGCTAAGCGCGATCATCAGATTTGAATCCGCATATACGGCGTTCGGCAAGCCTCGACTTAATGTAAGAGTAGTCGTGGACATTCCTCCGAACGTAA
>JAJZEU010000040.1 GCA_021805625.1 Microcaldota archaeon | reverse complement strand
ATATGAACTCCTTTGGAAGCGGAAATGGTGCTCTCTCCATCAAACCAACCGAAACAGATTATTTATATAAAATACCTCTTATGAATAAATAGATATGCCTGCCAGGGTGGCAGATCGGCTATGCAGCCGCCTGCAGAGCGGCTTAGAGGGGTTCAACTCCCTTCCCTGGCTTTCCAGATCAAACGTCAAGCAGAACCCTTATATACCATAAGCCGCGCTTCTTCTCAACACGTAGATCATGGGGAGTGACGGCCTTTACTTCAAGGAGGGAGGCATCTTCCTTCAAGTCCTTGAACTCCAGCTTGCCTTCAAGCCTCATCTGGCCTTTTTTGCCGCTTGTGCTGATGCTCAGCACATTGAAGGCGTAGGCATTCAGCTTTCTTTCATCCACTTTCGAAAGTATGTGCTGGAGCGTGTACCACACGAGCGAATTCAGATCGTTTGCCTTTTCTCTTATGCTGATATGGTGCGTTGTCACATCACTTCGCGATATTTTTTTTATGTCAAGCATCACGTTCAGCGTGGCAAGGGCTGCATTTTCCACTGCTTCTTCTGCATTCCTGCCGTATGCCACGAAAGCGACATCTGCCGTATGCGGCACGTACCTGAACCTCTTCATGATTATACCTTGGCTACACATTTGTGACATCCTCCCACCCGTAAACGGCGTGGGCTTCCTCTGCATTCATGCAATCGTCGCATCCTGCAAAGGATGTGTTTTATCGGTTCTCAGTTCGCCGAGCCCGTTTGCATTCCCTGTTGGAATGTATTGGCGGTTCTCTCCCTGAGCGTGTCTTTCCCTCTGTCCAAGGGTAGTTGCCCTGTGCAATATGTTTATTGATGCGTTTATGTCCCTGTCGATAATGAGACCGCAGATATTGCAGTGGTATATCCTCTCATTCAGGGTCAGTCTTTCCTCTCCCTGTTTTATGTTGTGGCAGCTGCTGCATTCCTGCGTCGTGTCTCTTGGGTCTACTTGTATGATTCTCAAACCAGCGCTTTCAGCCTTGTATGAGAGCATATTGATGAATCTATTCCATGAAGCATTATAGATTGATTGAGCAAGATTATGGTTCTTTACCATATTTCGTATGTTTAGTTTCTCTACTGCAAATGATGTGTATCCTGAATTTATGAGTTTATTTGATAACTTGTGTGCGAAGTCGTTGGATTGATTAGTTACATCGTTCCATTCCTTTTGCAGTTTTTCCTTTGCCATCTGCCTTCTCTTTGAACTTTTGTCCCTTCTTGCGACTATCCTTTGCCATCTTGCGATTCTCTTCTCCTTTTGTTTGAAGAACTTTGGTTTCTGCATTGTCTTGCCGTCTGACAGAGCAATGAAATTGTTTAGTCCCATGTCTATGCCGACAGGATTTGCGTCGATTACTTCCTTCGGTTTTATTGTCTGTTCGGCAGTGAAGACTGCGTAATAATCCCTTCCTTCCCTTTTTATTGCAAGCGTCTTGATTTTGCCTTCTATTTTCCTATGCAATTCTATCCTCATTGTTCCTATCCTTGAAACCCGTAGCCTGCCCTTATTTATTGAAAAAGAACCGTTGTCCTGCGGATATGTTATTGATTTGTATCTGTCCCTTGATTTGAATCTTGGGAAGCCTGCCTTCCTGTTTCCCTCCTTGATTCTTCTGAAGAAGCTTTGGTACGCCTTCAGAATCCTATACTCTATCTCGCATCTTGTCTGCGAATATAACTTTAGGTATTTCTTGTCCTCTTGGATTATTTCCTTTACGAACCTGTTGAATTGTGCCATTGAAACTTTTGTCTTTCTGTTCTGGTAGGATGCAATTGCTTTCTCAAGGATTTTGTTATAGAACTGTTGGGCAAGGATTAGTCTTTCGTCTATCTCCTTCTGCCTCTTTGCGTCGGGGTAGATCCTGAATTTGTATGCCCTTGTCAGTTCCATTACATTCCCTTTTGTTCTGCAATATATTCCTCTATTGTCTTGTCTGATATATGCCCATGTGTTGAAACAAAATAGCTTCTTGACCATAATGTAGGCAGTCTTGTCTTTAGGTCTTTGAACTCCTTGCGGAGTTGATGCGATGAATATCCTTTTATCTCTCCTATTATTTTATTAGGCGTTAGAATCGGATTGCCTTCTATGAATAAATGCACATGGTCTGGCATTACTTCCATTGAGATTATCCTGCAATCCATATCATCTGCCTTCTGTTTTATACATTCTCGCAATCTTGTCGCCACTCGTCCGACCAGTATTTTCCTCCCGTATTTCGGACACCATACAAAGTGGTAGCCCATAAAATGAACCGAAGTCTCCGAAGAATTGTATCCGTGAGGCATAATATTCATACATTATATACACCACTACTTATATATTACTTTCACTCTCGCTCTCATCCCACCTCCCACCCATAAATGATGTAGGATTTCTCGCTATGCAGAGTTAAATGATAAGTTGGGTCTTGATATACTCCCTAAAAAATTGGGGAGTTAAGGTTTTAAATAGCAAAGGGGATATCTATCTGTCCTGTGACGATCAGAGTAACTGCTGAGATTTGATGACGCCCATTTCGACCGAGGACGCAGGGATTATATGCACGCAAAATCCTGGAAGATAGCGGGGGTAATAGCACTTGCCGTTGCCATTGCCATCAGCGTGCTAAACCAGCTTGCCTCCATGCCTCTTTCAGTACTTGACACGGATCCAAGCACTTACATAGTCGTGCCAGTGCTCATGATGCCGTTGTTCGCGCTCTTCTACATGAAGTCAGACATAAGGATGAAGGCAAGTACAAGGGGGATTGCTACAGGCATAGCCGCGTTCGCCGCTTTCATAGCCCTTACCGCTTATCTCAGGTATGTCTTTTATTATGAATTCCTAA
The DNA here is from genome assembly GCA_021805625.1 of Microcaldota archaeon. Lineage (GTDB taxonomy): Archaea > Micrarchaeota > Micrarchaeia > Micrarchaeales > CABMGC01 > JAJZEU01. The sequence continues at coordinate 3,262 of JAJZEU010000040.1, read as the reverse complement.
GCTTCCGAATCGACCTTCTCTTGATGCCTCTGCTGCTTATCGCATACATTTCTATACTGTTCGGCACGGAAAGCATTGCGAAGTTCAGGGCACTGCTGCTCTACTCGATATTCGCCTCTCCGGCCATACTCTCCTTTGCATTCAAATTGAATGCGGTGTTCGCATCTGCCAACACCGTGCTGGTGTTCCATGTGCTTAGGCTGTTTGGGCAGGCTGTGCGCTACGTGCAGCCCACGTTCATAGCCTTCGGAAGCACATCCATAGGCATAGGGGAAGCATGCGCAGGCATAGGGGTACTGATAGCTGTGGTAATGTTCCTTGTTCCGATAGCCTACCTTTATGATGGGAATGGATTGAGGAAGGCGTACTGGATTGCGAGCGGATTCGCACTTCTGCTTCTGCTGAACATAATAAGGATGGCAAGCATAGGAGGGGTGTGGCTTGCTTACGGACCGCAGGCAACTGTCTCGTTCATCCATTCCTTTGCAGGCGTGCTCCTCTTCTACATAGCAATAATAGCGATGATGCTTCTCATCGGCGTATATGGCCTGCGATTCCCGGCTGGAAGCAAGCCCAAACTTAAAGAGAGGCTTGGCTGGAAAGGGGAGAAGAAAGCTTATGCTGCTGTGGCGCTTGTGCTGCTGATGAGCCTCGCATACTTCTATCTCACATACAACTACACTACTGCAGCCATAATATCACCAGTAAACTTCGAAAATGTGGTTCCGTTCAATGCTAACAGCCCGGCGATTGCAGACTATCTCTATGCAAGCATGAACAGCATAGGGACCAATGGCACCAGGGTGGAGGAGATAGTGGGAAATGCAGGAAGCCCAGTCATAATGCTGATATCGAATGCAACATACAACAGCACAAACCCTGTAGTGATGGCGATTGTGCCATCAAATACGTCTCTTATCAAGGACTTCCTCACTAACAGCACCCTGGCAGGAAAGCAGAATTTCATGGCTCCCGACGGCTCGGTATACAACATGTTCAGCATAATATCGAATGGGACCACATTCCTTGTAGCGCATACATCTGTGCCTGTTGCCCTGGCAAACGATTCCATGGCGCTTGGTAATGTATATGTGGTAATACCAGGCAGCGCTGGCAATGCCTACTGCAAATACAGCGACGCCTATTACTATCTCTACAATATTCCAAGCATCGCAAAAAACCAGCAGCTATACAATGCTTACTGCGTATCTGAGCACTTGGTGACTTCTTGAACGGGCATGGCAAACTTGAAGAGCTCAGGAAGCTCAACTCCGAATATGCAGGGCTGCCTTCCATGCATTCTAGCTGGAAGCTGAGCAAGAACTTTGTAGCAGGAAGAGGCCCTGCTGATGCAAAGCTTATGCTTATAGGACAGGCTCCGGGAGCAAACGAAGACGTGCAGAGATCGCCGTTCGTAGGGAGAAGCGGAAAGCTCCTCACTGAAGCTCTTTCAGGAAATGGAATCGACAGAAGAAGCATTTACATAACAAGCGTTGTGCAGTTCTTCCCTCCGAGGAACAGGATGCCAAGCAGGGAGGAGATAGAACTGTGCAAGCCATTCATTTTCAGACAGATTGGAATCATAAAGCCGAGATTTGTCATGCTTCTTGGAAATGTCGCTTTGTCATCGGTCCTTGGCAGATTTAAGGTAAGGGAAGAGCACGGGAGGATTGTGAAGAAAGGCAGTACAGTCTACTTTATAACCTTCCATCCCGCTGCTGCGCTGAGATCCACCAGAACAAAGGAGATGTTCGTATCAGACATAAGGAAATTCGCCAGGCTTGCGGGCTTTTAGTTTAGCTGCGCACTTTGGATTTCGGCGTTTCGCGAAGGTGTCTGCTTTTCCTCAGCACATCCCTAATTACCAACACCATGCTCCCAATTCCTATAACACCGACAACGAACAGCACAAGTATAGTCGCAATATCTATGGTGTCGAGATTAGGTATCGGATTGCCAGTACTTATCGCAAAGCTGCTTATGGATGGGAATGCGATTACAAAAGCCCCTATTACCGCGAAGGCTATGCCCCCATACCAAAGAGTCCTGCCGGCGGTCTTCCTGCCGATGTACTTAATCTGTTTCTCGCTCAGCTTCTTGATTCTGGCAAGATTCGCAAAGAGCGCGCCGGTTATTATCTGCATTATCATAGTCCCTATCCCAAACAGCACCCCGGGAAGAGGCGCAAAAAGTAGGCTAGGCATCTGCGGTGCTATGATAAAGGTAATTATGGTTGCGTATGCCCCGAAGCCAAAACCGGCTATGAGCCCGTGCACAATCGCCACTTTCGGTTTGACATCGTGCATGGGCATCCTTTCTGCCTTGTGGGTATGGTGCTCGCTTTTGAACAGTGCATCGAACGGAATATGAAGGTCTATCTTTTTGTTGAGCATGTACATGCCCACGGCCGCCATCACAATCCCGACAATTACGTATACAGGACCATCAAGGTTGTACTTGAGGTAGAATGCAGCCAGGCCTAGATAGCCCAGGGTTGTGAGGAAGGCCCTTTGTATGGTGAATCCCAGCGAGAATGAGAATCCTGCCTTCATGCCGCCCTTCGTACCGTAGCTGCCTATCGCGTAGCTGAAGGTTATGGGCCATGTATGTTCGTCTGGGGTGGCGCCGTGCAGGAAACCCAGTATCAGGGATATCAGCAGCATCACGGTAATTGTGAGGTTCTTTTGGGGATTCAGTATGTTGGATAGTCCAACCTGTGTGATTAGGTAGTAGAGCGCGGCAGCAACCAGCAATACCGCTACGATAATTGCCGCTATGGCGCCCCAGTTCGCAGGCTTGCCGCCCAAATAACCGACCACGCACTCTCAGACTGGATTCCGTTTCGATTGTTTATTCAAAACAATAGGAAGCAATCAGTTCCCGAACGCTCTGAACGATTGGGCAATATCTATAAATATCTCAGCAAAAGATAAATATCTGTGCACAGGGCCCGTAGCTTAGCATGGTTGGAGCGCTCGACTGATATAAGCTTTCCCCGGAAAGTTTAATCAAACAGAAATCGAGAGGTCCGGAGTTCAAATCTCCGCGGGCCCATCCACCTATAGGCCAGAAATTTATTTGCGGCGCAGCAAAAATGGAGCGTTCAGAGCCTGCTCTCCGATCTGCAACATCTTATCCAGAGCCTTCACTTTTTCTTCCAGCAGCAATCGGGGCTTGCCGGCAAGAAGCTGCTTGCCCCTATAATTCAGCCAGCACTCGTCGTTTGATATGCGGACAAACATCCCAAAAGAGATGCTGTCCC
>JAJZEU010000141.1 GCA_021805625.1 Microcaldota archaeon | reverse complement strand
CTGCTCGCGGAGCTGAACAGAAACTGCCATCATTTATCATGCAAAGAGCTCCATAAACGTCAGCCGACGATTATTCGTTGTTTGTCAAATAAACCAGTCTGATATCACGAACCCCAGCGATATATTTAAAAAGGTGCTCTTCTCTTTGTATTAGCGTGATGAAATGGCAAAAAGCCAAACTAATTGGGGCATCTTCGCCCTAGAGTTCATAGGAAGCTTGATCTTCCTAGCATTGGTCTTCAGCAACAGCTACAGCAACTACATGAACAGCGCATGGGGTGGAGCAGCGCTCTGGCTGCCAGTCTTCTATGCGGCGGCTGTCATCTCTTCGATAGCACTGTTCTTCATTAGCTTCGCATCGGTTGCGGGATGGAAGGGTGCCGAGAGGGGTGCGCTGTGCGCTACGGTAGGCGCAAGCTTCTCCCTATTTGCCCTGACTGCGGGGAACTACACCTACTTCATCGCTGCAATAATCGGCTTCATAATAGCCTTCATAGGCGCGGGCCTGGGCTACAAGAAATAAGAAGCCTGAAGCACAACACAACAGCAGCATAAAAGGTTTCCATTTCTTTTCTTTCTCCTTCTTTTCCATCTATCCCATTGGGCAGCCTGCCGTGCGTGCCCTACCTCTTTGTCATGGTAAGCGCATTCTTCACGTCTTTAGAGCTATCGAGTATCTTCTTTATGGCAGGGTTGTAGTTCTGCCGCATCAGGAGCTCAAGCTTCGTATTTAAATCGGGCGATCTTGCAAGTTTTTCTGCTACGCCCATAATCCTCCCAAGAGGCAGTGCAGCAAGCGCATACTCTATGAAAAGGTTCTTCCTGGCAAGAAGCTTCTCTGCTGTCGCGAGGAATTCCTCCTCTACAGGAAGAATAAGGATATTTGAAAGCCCCGCGCACACGGTATAGGCGCTGCCCTCACCTCTCTCTGCCAGCCAGTCCAGTGCGTCGACGAGATCTCTTCTGGAGCGCATGTTCGCTATTGCGAGCTCGGCAGCCATGCCAGAATCCCTGTCTCCGGCGCCGGCGTTCTGCATGAAGAAATCAGCCACGCCCTTGTCATCCTCTGCTGAATGGCGCTTGTAGAGCACGTGCACCTTCTCTTCAAACTCTGCGCTCTCCCTGCTATAGTATAGGTAATTGAGCAACTCGTTCGCCCTGTCTGCAAGTATCGCACTGAAAGGATCAGTCCTCAAGATCCCGTGCATGTCGCGCATCTGCCTGAAGCCCGGATCTTGCGGAGGAATGAAGATGCCCGCCTCGTTGTAATTTTCATAAATTCCTATTTCATAATATCTGCGGATGTAGTTGTAGTATCCTGCATCTAATTCTGATCTGCTTTGCGGAGTTTCGCTTTCCTTATTCTTTTTCCGGAAAGGCAGTAAAGGCGCGAAAGTCATGCAGCTACATCATATCGGTTGAATAAATAGCTTTTGCATGCGAATGTTTTTGCAGAAGATATATGTCGCAGAGCTGCTGTTGCAAGAAATGGCAAAAGATGCGCCAATCAGTGCATTCATAAAGGCCATGAGATCAACGCCCTGCATATAGATTACCTTCTTTGGTCTGAGGGTATAAAGCCGGAAAGCGAATCCAAGCCGCACCACCTCTGCAGGACGACGAATTATCGAGCTGCCTTGCAACGCTTTTTATAGCTTGATTGTAAAAGATGAATCATGAAGACTATTCTGCTCATCGGCGGCCTGAACAGGCAGTTCCTTCCGACAATGCCCAACAGGCCAAAGTCACTTATCGAGATAGCAGGCAAGCCGTTGATAGAGTGGCAGATAGATTGGCTCAAGAGGTACAGGATAAATTCTGTCATCGCCCTTGCTGGGAGGCACGGCGCGGAGGTCGCGGAATACGTAGGCACCGGCAGGAAGTACGGCATCAGCATCTCGTTCATATTCGAGGAAGAGCCTCTTGGCACAGCGGGCGCGATACGCAACGCATTTGATCTTCTCCGCACCGATGAGATGTTCTTCGTTATAAATGGTGACGTGGTCACAAGCATAGACCTTTACAGGATAAAGCTCTCAGCAAGCGACGTGGCGGTGATGGCGCTCGTGCCACTGAAGTCGACGTACGGCCTGGCGGCAGTCGAGGATTCAAAGATCACCAGCTTTTACGACAGGCCGACACTTGAAAGCTACTGGCTCAACGCCGGTGTATACCTGATGTCAAGAAGGATCTTCTCGTACCTGCCGGAAAAGGGAAGCCTGGAAAAGAGCACCTTCCCAAAGCTTGCAAAGGAGGGCAAGCTCGGCAACTTTCTTGCGCATGAGCCCTACTGGTTCTCCATAGATTCGCAGCAGGACATCGTTAATGTTGCCGACGTGCTTGCCGGAAAGAAGAAATAGCAATGGCGCTACCTGGCTTCCCCTGACTTGTCCTCCGTATTCTTCTGTACTGCAGCCGTTCCCAGCTGTCCCGATTCAAGAAGGTAATCATATAGCTTATTTATGCCCTCTTCAAGATTTACCTTTGCCCTGAAGCCCATCACCTTCTCCGCTTTGCTCGTGTCTGCCTCTGTGCGGTCGACGTAGTTCTTGAGAGGATTCTGGATGTACTTCGGCTGTATTTCCGTGCCAAGCTTCTCGTTGAGTTTCTCTATCATCTGGTTGATGGTATAGCTCTCTCCTCTGCCTACGTTCAGCAGGTTGAATCCCTTGAGCTTCGCTGCCATGGTGTATGCATCCATCACGTCGCTTACATATGTGAAATCCCTTGCCTGCGTGCCATCACCGTATATGACTGGTTGTTCTCCCCTGCCCATGCTGAGCATGAACTGCGTTATCAGGTTGCCGAAGATGCCCTTCTTCTCATCATGCGGTCCGTATATCGAGAACTGCCTCAGCGCTGTTGCATCGAGCCCAGACATGCTGGCGTAGAGTTCTGCAAGCCTCTCTACTGCTATCCTTGCCTCGGTGTAATAATCGGTTACCTTCGGCACAAGCCCCTCGTGGTGCAGGCCGCTGTGGCCGTTGTAAATGGAAGAGCTTGATGCGAACACAACAGGTATGCCCCTCTCGGCAGCAAAATCGAATACTCCTATGGCGTCGCTTACCACAGAAGCTACGAGCTTGTGGTTGGACCTGTACATTGGCGTAGATGAGTATATCCCAAGGTGGAAGATCACGTCTGGGTCGAAGTGCGTGCTTGCTATGCTTCCGGAATCCCCCTTGAAGAATTCAGCACCGAGTTTCTTCGACTCCTCCACGTTATCCACGGAGCCGCTGTGCATGTTGTCAAGTATCATCACGGTGTTTGAAGCGCACAGCGCGTTGGCTATGTTGCTGCCAATGAATCCAGCCCCACCCGTTATCATGATCCTTTTTCCCTTTGCCATTCCATCACTAAGTGAATGTTTATTTAGAAATATATATTTAAAACGATAAGTTGCTCCTATGGAAAGTTTTATAAATAAAATATAGATAATTTTAAAAACCGAATTTTTATTAAATGGCCTGCATGAAAAGCTTAAATACAGTCAAAATCCATCCTCTATGCGCCCTGAAGAAAACCAGAACAATTCGAAGGTCCACGCCTGAAGCATGCTTCGCATGCAGAAAAAGGCAGCCCGGCATTTAGTGGGGTTTAGAGCTTCAAGGCCAATACACCCTTACCTCTCCGGCACCACACCTAATCCACACCGAAAGAAAAGCCTTTAATCTTAATGCAACTAAATAATAGCATGGTAGAATATTATGGCAACTAAGGAAGAAACAATGCACCTGATCGAGAAAAGAGTAATGCTTAAGGCTAGGGAAGCCGAAGGCCAAAAAGCCTTCAAGGAATTCATGAAGTTTCTAACAAAAAGAAACATGAAAAGCATAGAGCAAAGCGTAAAAGAATTCCACGCAAATTTCAAGCTTGGCTGAGCCTGTGCTACTTGATACTAGCGTAATCGTCGAAATGATGCGCTACCGGAGACCATACCAATATGCAGCAGTCTCCTCGATAACTGTGGTAGAAATAGTCCGTGCGTTCAAAACCGAGTCGGAAATGGTAGAATCCATGAACTTCATGAGACGTATGTTTTATGTCTATGAAATAGACGACGAAGTAATTCTTTCATACTCAAAATTGTATCAGGCTCTTAAAGAGAGCAAACAGAAAATTGCAGACGCAGATCTAATCATCGCAGCAACCTCACTTGCCAAAAATGAAGTTTTGTACACAAAAGACCATGACTTCGAAGCCGTCGAGAAGCTTGTCAATGTAAAAATAGAGTGAGACACGCTTCCTCGCCTCACAAATTCACCCGGCCTCACCACTCCCCAACTCTGTTCGGCCACCTCTCTTCGCGGGGCTTCGGCTTGTTGTTGGGTAAGTTAACATAATAGTAGGCGCGGTGTTTCTTTTCTGAATTCAGCCGCTCTGGTTGTAGGCTATGCTGAAGATCTTTGTATCGCCGTTGGCGTAGGCAAGCTGCACGCTCGCATTGTTGTTGTTCCATAGGCACTCATTTGCGTTGCAGAAGAAGAGGAACTTTATCATGTTGCTGTCGTAGAACCTGCTGCCGAAGATGTATGAGCCGGTTATGTTTACGGCCATGCTCTGCCTCGGCACCTGCGAGTACATCACAACAAGCATCTGTCCGTTAGTCTTGTTGAATGCGGTTTGCGGTATTATGCTGAAGTTGCCGGTCTGTTCGTCTACCAGTGCTACATACCTGAACGGCGAGATGCCCGTCTGCGTCACTATATAGCTCGCTACATTCGTCTGGTTGCTTATCCTTGTCATCACGAGCCTTGCATAGAGCCCGGCCGGGGAGCAGTGGCTGCCGCTTGCCGGGTTGTAGAGCGTGAAGACTTCCGCCGTGGAGTTGACGTTCTCCGCTATGCTGCAGAGCGTAGCGAATGCGTAGCTCTGCGAAAGCGTCGTGTTGGAAGAGTTGAAGCCCGCCTCCTGGAAGATGCCCTGCGTTTCCAGCATCCACTCATACCTCACCAGCAGGTAGTTCGGCTTTCCCATCACATTGCCTGTCAGGAAGCTCGCGTTGTCGTTTGTGCTCAGGAGCCATCTCGCAAAGGGATCTGCCTTGGAAACGTTTTGAGAGCCGACGCTGTCCATTACGCTTGTCCTGTTCGCTACGCCCTCCACCACCGAGCCGTCGGGCCAGAGCGTCAGCACTACCGCATTGCTTGCGGAGTTGTTCCTGAGCCAGCTCAATGCCGAGAAGAACTGAGGATTCAAGCCGTCGGCCTGCGAGAGCGTTGCGGTGTAGAAGTTGTCAAGCAGCAATGTATACAGTATGAATGCAACGAGGATGCCGTAGCCTATGTTCCGGTACATGCTCTTATGCCCTCCCACCCTGAGTATAAGCCAGTAGAAGGTATAGGCGACGAAGATTGCTACCGGCACGGCTACAAGCGAGTTGAACCTTATCGCGTGCAACTGCAGATAGGCTGTAACGGCGAAGAACGCAGAGAGCACGAGCAGCTCCTCGCTTATCCCGAACCTCCAAACCGCCTTCCCGCTCAGGAAACCTTTGCCGTCGTTTTCTATCTTCATGTAGAAGTATGGAATAAGCATGAGCAGCATCACCACCCAAAAGATCCAGTAGGGTATGTAGTGCATCAGGTCAACGAACGCATACGCTGCCCCGGTGACGCTGGAGAGCGGATAGGCGTGCATTGATGACAGAAACATCACTATTGTCATGGGCGTCGCGAAGAGGGTTATGCCATAGCTTGCGAAGAAGTAGCTTGGAGTAGGGCTTTGCAGCTCCTCGATGGTAGATGTGAAGGCGCTGGTGGTAATGAAGCCGTTGCCCACGAAGATCTGGTAGACGAAAGCAGGCGTTGCCACGTAGATCCCTATTCCTGCTATTGCGATGAAGAAGAGGGCCACAGCCGCCCTGCCGTAGGCAGTGCCAAACAGCTGCCTCAGCTTTTCCTTGTTGGCAGTTGCGAATCTAGCAATCAGCCACGCTATGGCCATGAGGACGTACAGCAGTGCAAAGTACTTGCCTGTGAAGGTCTGCGCATGTATGAAGCCTGCAAGTATGTAGAGCTTGGCAAGTGCGTACCATATGAGCAGGGAGCCCAGCGGATATATGCTCAGTTCCAAGAACTTCTTCTCGTTTTTTATGAAGCCGTATGCAAGCATGAAGACAAATGCGAGAA
>JAJZEU010000148.1 GCA_021805625.1 Microcaldota archaeon | reverse complement strand
ACGACCGATGCGCTCGTCGTATCGGTCCCCAGGAGACTCTTCACTACCGACTTCCGACGACATAAAAGAGAGAGAAAACCCCCAAAGGTATATTCAACAGAAAGACTTAAAATTTGTCAACTTCCTGTATAGATAGGTACCCATGGCAGAGAACAGCGACTCCAGAGAGCAGGTCGCAAAGGCTAACGAGCTGTTTAACAAAGGAGACTACTCCTCCGCATTGCAGATACTGCTGCCAATCCTTCAGAGAGAACCAAGCAATGTTGACATACTATTATCTGTAGTCCAATGCCACCACAGACTGAAGGATTATGCTAATATGATGAAATATGCAGAGCAACTCAAGAACGTTGCGCCTAACCGTTACGAGCCCTATAACTTCCTTGGTCTCTGCGCCTTAGATTCACAAAAGGATCCGAACCTGGCATTAGAACTCTTGAATGAGGGAATAAAGAGAGCGCCTAACGTATGGTCGCTGTATTTCAACCGCGGCGAATGCTATTTTATAATGAATAGGTATGAAGAGGCTATTAAGGAGTACACGATCGCGCTCCAACTTAATCCGAAGGCGATAAATGTACTCAGGGCCAGGGCCGACATATACATAAAGACGAACAACCTCAAACAGGCCCTATACGATGCGGAGCTGGTGGCTGAACTGGACCCCAACGACAAGGGATGGCAGAACATGCTTAGTGCGCTCAAGAACTTCGATGCCGGGAAGGCCCTTTTCGACAAAAATGACAACAGGGGTGCGATAGAGTACTTTGTGAAGGCGGCCATCGCGCTTCCCAAGAGCGCCGATGCAGCCTACTATGCAGGTAGGACATACTACCGCATAGCTGAATACGACCGCAGCATGGAGTACATCAAGAGGTTTCTCGAGCTCGATCCAAACCGCTCAGGTGGCCACAACGTGTTGGGCCTTTTGTATCTAAACCAAAAACGCTACGACGAGGCAATTACAGAATTTGACCTAGCCATAAAGTTCGATGAGAAGGATGCGGTCGTCCACAGCAACAAGGGGGATACCTACTTTCTTGCCCAGAAGTTTGATGATGCACTGAAAGAGTACAACACAGCAATAAGCATGAACCCTAGTAACCCTGGCAACTTCCTTGGAAGGGCGCAAACCTATTTTTCACTTAATAAAAAACAGGAAGGAATCGCGGATTTGAGAACCACTCTGTTGCTCTACCCTGCAAATAAGACAGCAAAAGACCTCATTCAGGAGAAGATTGGGGTCCAGCTGAGTGATGAGGAAATAAAGGGGGGGCTCACCCAATTTAACATAGTTGAAGCTCCAAAAGAGACGTTCAATGATGTTGCTGGTATGGACGAGCTCAAAGAGGTTCTGAGGAAGGCGATAATATACCCGTTTCTTTATGCTGATTTGACGAAAGAGTACGGAGTTAGGGCGGGCGGCGGGGTACTATTGTATGGGCCGCCAGGTTGTGGCAAGACCTTCATAGCCAAAGCTGTGGCCGGAGAAGCTAAGGCCAACCTAATCGATGCAAAGCTTTCAGATGTGTTTGGGGTATGGGTGGGGACGACCGAAAAGAACATACACAACATGTTTGAACTGGCAAGGCACAATACGCCAGCCATACTGTTCGTTGATGAGCTTGACGCGCTGGGAGGGGCACGAGGAATAGAGACCGGCGCGAAGACCTACGCGCAGGCAACAAATGTGTTTTTAACAGAGTTGGATGGGGTGTCTACATCCAATGATAACATACTAGTGTTGGGAGCGACGAACGCGCCATGGTTCGTTGACCCCGCTGTGAAGAGGAGCGGCAGGCTTGGTCAACTGATATACGTGCCACCGCCAGACATGGAGGAGAGAAAGGCACTCTTCCAGCTCTACCTCAAGAGCAAACCTATAGAAGACAACATAGACTTCGACAAGCTTGCTGCAATGTCAGAAGCATTCTCGGCTTCGGACATCGCCCTCATTTGCAGAGAGGCAGGAAAGAAGCCCTGGGAGGAGGCGATAAAGAGCGGGGTAAAGAGGAAGATAAGGATGGATGATCTAACATCGACGCTTGCGGCCATCAAGCCCACATTGCCAGCATGGTATGAATCGGCCAAGATAGCAATTGCCCAAGCCAAAGATCTGTACCCTGAGCTAGCCAAGGACATAGACGAGTATGAAAAGAGGAAATCGCATGGCGCTGAGGGGTTCAGCGCATACAGATAAATAGCTTTTATGCAATGCAAACTAGCTGTGCCTACTTTCTTCGTCTGTCATGGTAGGCTTTGGGGGAACTTGGGGTGTGCTCATAGGTTTTGTAGATGACCTTTTAGGGGAGGTCTTTGCGGTTCTTCTTTTGTTTGTCTCGCCAAAGAAATGGAATAACCCTAATACTGCTATTATCAGGAAGGACGCAAGCCCAGTAAAGAGGGTGTATCTTATGCCTAGGGCAAATAGCTTATTGAGTGACCATATGAAAAGGAGCGGATTGATTACAAAGAGCGTTACGCTTAAGATTATTCCTAAAATTTTGACGCGTATGAATCTGAATGAAAAGTCTCTCGTAGTATGCGGCGCTATCGACCAACCTGAATGCACCGATTATCTTTCTGTACATGCTTCTGATAGGATTTTCAACACCCACAAATACTATATAGTATAATAGCAAAGATTTAAATAATATCATATAGTATACTATATCATGAATAAGGAAACACTCAGGCTCGTAATAGTTGATCAAAGAAAGAGCATCGAAGAAAAGTTTAGAGACAAAAACATAATAGTTCGAGATGCAAGTGAGTCAATAGTGCTGAAAGCCCCGACCGCCTTCGTAGTCCTCGGGGTCAGACGCTCTGGCAAGTCTACGCTTTCGGAGCAGTTGTTTACTGAAGATAAGTTCGGCTATATAAATTTTGATGATGAGAGGCTTCTAGGTGCAACTAAAGATGACCTTAATGTCATACTTCAGATATTCTATGAATTGTACGGATCTAGCCTTGGCAATATAATACTTGATGAGATACAATTAGTACCGGGCTGGGAACCGTTCGTAAGCAGGCTTAGGGATACAAAGAAGGTTATAGTTACAGGGTCTAGCTCTAAACTGCTTAGCGGTGAGCTTTCGACCAGGTTGACAGGCAGGCACATCGATCTGCTGTTGTTTCCGTTCAGCTTTAATGAGTTTCTTACGTATAAACACTGGAATATACCTAAGGCGTTCTCTACTGCAGACAGGGCAGAGGTTGTAGGATTACTCGATGAATATATGATCTCTGGGGGGTTTCCAGAGCAGTTTACTCTGGGCAGGCAGATAATCAGGAACATTTACAATGATATAATAACAAAAGACGTTGTAATAAGGCATAAGATAAAGCACATAGACGATTTAAGGCAAGTAGCACGGTTTTTGGTATCAAACAGCTCAAAGGAATTTACATATTCTTCGCTTAAATGCGTGACTAGGGCCAAGAGCCTTATAACCCTATCGAATTGGGTGAGGTACCTTGAAGAGGCATATCTTATCTTCAAAATAGAGCGGTTTTCATATAAACTGAAGCAAACAATCCTCGCGCCTAAAAAGATATACTGTATCGACGTCGGTATAATAGAAGAGATAAGTCCGGAGCCGATGAGCAACAAAGGCAGACTGATGGAGAATACTATCGCAGTTGAACTAATAAAGGGCAGCAAAAATGTCGGATTCGAGGTATTTTACTGGAAGGACCATCAAGGAAGGGAGGTAGATTTTATTATTAAGGAAGGCAGAGAAATCACCAAGCTAATCCAAGCTACTTACGCAACAAGCCGTGAAGCAATTGGAGATAGGGAGATAAAGTCGCTAGTAATGGCTTCTAAAGAGTTGAGATGCAAGAATCTTCTTATAGTCACATGGGATTATGAAGGCAGTATTGTAACAGAAGGAAAGAAGATAGCACTTGTTCCATTATGGAAGTGGTTGCTGAATAAAGAATTGTGATAACGCTTTTACGAAAAGCTTTACCAAAAAGTCTGGGTGCACGAAATGGATAACCAAACACCCAAACGAACTGCGGCGCTATTATGCAAACGTTAATGCCAGCCTGCTGAGACAGTTTCAGAAGAGAAACACGGTTATTTAAATGTGGCGTGAGTGTATACCTTTTATACGCAACTGGTGAGGAAGATGAGAAAAGCACTTGTACTTGTTGTGGCTACTACACTTATTGTTGCCGCGATAGTTATATACATAAGCTTCTACAAGTTGGAAACGGCCAGTGAGTCAAATGCTGCAGCAGGAGGCAGCCTGCGCATATTGGCAGCAGGATATGCTACATCAACAGGGTTTGGGTCCCTTGTCGTTGCCCTAAGCTCTCCCCTGCCCACCTATTCCATGCGGGAGGTAGCATCTGTTGTTACCACCAACGCATCATATTATTTCAGCTCTTACCAGAACGTTTCTTCTGACGGGACCGTGAATGGTTACCATGAATATACAGTTAGACTTAACAATACGCCCAATCTAGCCGGGTATTCTTTGTACGCCATAACCCTTACTAATCAGAGCGGAAGGGGCACGGTTTTAACGCCGTACGGCACATATGTAGTGATCGAACCCACTGAAAACTCGACAATCCTGGTGAATGTGCCATAGCGCTCCATCTCGCTCTTAGCGTAACAGTAGCGCGCCTGCATGGCATGCAGGGGGTCGCGGGTGCGATTCCCGCCGAGTCCAATAAACTCTTTGGGAAAGAGTTTAATCAGAAAGCCCTCATCGAATCCGGCGGCAGAACCGCAAGCGGGTCTGGGTGCGGCTGCGGTTTGAAAAACGTATTCCATCTTGAACAAACTCGAATAAAGAACCTGTCCTAAAAGGCAGGCATTGCAGAACAGCAAGGCCAATCGAAATGCAAAATGCAAGTAGATATATAAAGGAAGCGAACCACATAACAGGAGGCGGAAGGTGAAAGATACGGATAAAATAAAGACAAATATGGATAAAATAGATACCTATCCGAAGCTTATACTGTCACTCGTGCTATTAGAGTTGATTCTGAGCGCGATACTCTTTGCAATCGGGCATCTTACAAATAACGCATATATACGTGGAGTCGGGGTCGGATTGGTAATTGCTTGGGTAACAAGTGCACTAGCCTATTTTATTGTAAGAAAAAGATCAAAGTAAAGTGATCTTCTCATTCACTGCGATGTTTGCAACAGCCAAATTCCCATTTCTTTTCAGCGAAACGTTGCCAATGCGACCATTAGGCCGCAGAAGCAAGAGATTATCATGGCAAAATGGCTGCAAAATGTAAAAACCAACAGTCTATGATGCCGGCTGCCAGTACAGCTTTCAGCACATCGTCTTCGTGACGAAATACAGGTACAAAATGTCAGAAACCTTTATTAAGAGGGAACGACACTAATCTCATGTGGGCGAATGGATAGAGGTGTGGTAGAAGATAAATTTGCAAAAGGCGTTGCCGCACTGGGGAATTTTGCAGATCCATTAATTGAATTTATTGAAAAGCCATCCGTTAAGGTGGAAGAGCTTGTAAATATAAATGACAGCGTAATGGAGTTCTTCAGGCTCGTCAATGAAGCAAACACTGTAGATCTAAATGCAGAAGACACACTCCAGCTATACCGCGTGGTTGCTACTTTCCACAAAGCAGTGACTAAAAAGTATCAGAAACTGAACGGGAAGGTTCTTATGGCGGAGCCAGGAGATACAACAGTAAAGGAAAATGGCAAAAAGATGACGGGAGCTAGTATAGCCGACCTGCAAAGAAAAGCCGAAACTGGTTGGGAGCACCTTTTAAAGTCCATCCAGAGAGGCGGGCTGAGCGACAACGGGCTGAGCGACAAGAGCGACATCAGGCTAAGGGAAATATTCAATGAAAATGGCATCGGATACGTTGAAGGAGACGATTTCATAGATGCTGATACCGAGAGAAATCTGAAAAGGGAAGTGGGCTACAAGGGCTACAAGCTGCACATCAACGTTTCCCTGGAGAATGTGATGAACTTCCTTGAAGATGCGGTACCAATACTGGGAAAAGAGGGTACGGCATTCAAGATATGGAAACCAAGCCTTCTCGGTGAGCAGGAAGGAAGCCAGCAAGGCAAGCTGGTGACAATATATGCTCAAAGCAGATCAGAAGCAATACGCGTGATATCCACGCTCAATCCGATAC
>JAJZEU010000112.1 GCA_021805625.1 Microcaldota archaeon | reverse complement strand
CGAAGCCCTGAAGATAAAGAAGGCCGAATTGCAGAAAGAAAATCAGCTGCTAGCAAGGCAGATACACGATGTAGAAGCCAAGATGGAAGAGAATTCCAAGGCAGTTTCAGTGCTCAAGGACAAGCTTGCTGCCTTTGGCAAGAAGAAGCAGAAGCTTGAATCCGACAAAGCAGAAACCGATAACAAGATACGCAGCAGCAATGAAAAAAACAAGAAAGCATACGAGGAGCTCGAATCGATAGATGCGCAGATTGCAAAGCGCAGCGAGGAGAGCGGCAAACTGGATGCGAGCACGGAGAGCCTGGACAGGAAGCTAGACGACATGAAGCTCAAGCGCAGCCAGATAGAAGTCAGGCTGGAAGACCTTACCGCAGAAATCGGCGCCTATCAGGAAAAACCAGAGATTGTCGACCTCGATATAGAGGAGATGGAAAGGGAATCCATAATCTCAAAATCCGATCTTGAGAAGCTCGGCACTGTAAACATGAGGGCACCAGAAATCTACGCAGTGAAGAAAAAAGATGTTGATGAAGTGTCGGAAAAGATGAAGACGCTTGGCCAGGAAAAGGACGCAGTGCTCAGGATGATAGATGAGATAGACACGAAGAAGCTCAAGGTCTTTCTTGACACTTTCGAGAGGGTAAATAAGAACTTCTCAAAGCTCTACAACTACATCTTTCCGGACAAGGCAGCCATCGAGCTTGACGACCTCAAGGATCCCTTCAGCAGCGGCCTCCGCATAATGATATCGAACGGAATGCGCAGCAAGAACCTAGATTCGCTTTCAGGCGGCGAGAAATCCCTCACCATGCTGATGCTCCTCTTTGCGATACACATGTACAATCCCTCATCACTCTACATATTCGATGAGGTCGATTCATCGCTGGACAAGGAGAATTCAAGGAAGCTTTCACAGCTCATAAAAGGGCTGAGCGATAAGTCACAGTTCATATTAGTGAGCCACAATGACAGTCTCATAACCAACACGGATATAGCCATTGGCGTTACAAAGATCAATGACGAATCACGTGCAATAGGGCTTCAAACATCAGAGATAATCAATAGGAAGCCTGCAGACAAGGGTGCATAGCATTGGCTCGGAAAACAGCAAAGCAGAATACCGCAATGCAGGGCGGCGCAAAAAAGGGCAAAACCGCAGGTAAGAAAAAAACGCCAGTCTGGCCAGCATACCTGCTGCTCCTACTGCTCCTGATCCTTTACGCCCTGCACAACAACCCCCTAATAGGCCTTGCCGTTTTCGCTGTGCTGGTGTTCATCCTTGTGCTGGAGTTCCGGGTTAGCATACATACAGAAGGCGCACGGAAGAGCGCCTACGACATATTGTATGCGATAGGAATAGCTGTTGCCATATGGGTAGTGCTTATAGTGGTGCTGCAGACAACCTCCCCCATAGACGCAGTTGCAAGCTGCAGCATGCTTCCTGTTCTGCACAGGGGCGATCTTGTGGCATTGCATGGCATCCCAAACATGAGTAACTTCATTGAGCAGCACAAGATACCTGTCATAAACATGACGCAAGCAGAATTCTCATCCATGGAAGCCAACATGAGCAGCGAGTTCCTGGCGTTCTACGCATTCATGGGAAACAACGAGTCGGAGATAACCGAGATCATACCGCCCGGCATAGGATATTCTGTGGCTCTTTACAACACAAAGTGCCTTGATACATACAACTATCTCGGCCAGCAGTACAACTATTATAAGTGCATAAGCGGCCAGTCAAATAACCTCATAAAGTACAATTACTCAGTCGGGAAGGTGCTGCTCAATGGTAGCGAGTACAGCATCATATATACCTCAAGCATAGCTTTCGGCAATGAAACCATAACCGAGAACTACAGCAATCCCATAATAGTCTACAGGACCACGCCTCAAGATTCGTTTAGCGGCGACATAATACACAGGCTTTATGCAGTCATACGCGTTGACAGCAGCTACTACACTCTTACAAAAGGAGACAACAATCCCTCCCTCGACATCGAGTTTTCAAACTACCCTGCAGGGCAGAAGAATGTAGTAGGATATGTGATTGCGGACATCCCTGTAATCGGGTATCTCAAGCTCATAATAAGCGGCCAGTTCGGCAGCGTGCCCGGCTGCAACCAGCAAATCCTCCGCTAGCAGTGACATCTCCTCGCCGCTACTAAAGAGTGTGGGCTTCCCGGAACGAACAACGGTATGAAGCCATAGTCTCCGATGGAAAAGGAGGCATTTCTACTTTTCTGCGGTTCGCTCTCATCCCACAAACTTTTCATCTTCCGATGAAACCTTTACCAAAGGTTTCTGTGGGATTTTTCGCTAGGCAGAGGTCACGCTTCTTTCTCTACAACATAAGCCAGCTTCATCGACCTTCTTACCACGTCTCCCATGCTAATGTCCTTCAGCATTTTTTTCATGCGGTCTATGCCAGTTGTTGTGGCGGGTTTGTTGGCTCCCATCGCGCATACGTCCCTGTAAGGTTTTATTGACTCTTCATATGTTCCTATGGTCCTAGCTACCGATATTATCTCCTCCTTGTCAAAGCCGGAAAGCGGCATCACTACTGGCATCTTGATGCCGTATTGCGACGCGGCAATGTTGTCTATTGTCTGCGACGCCACTTGGCCTATGCTTTCTCCAGTAACCATTATTTTGGCCCCTTCCTTCTTCGCAATTTTTTCAGCGAGCCTGAACAGGAATGCCTTGAAGAGCACCCCCTCGTACCTCTTTTCTGCCTTCGTAGCTGCTGCCTGGAATATGTGGGCAGGTATGTAATACGCCTTGTAGCCAGGATAATACTCAGAGAGCATCTCTGTGAGCCTGTGTATTTTCGTTTCTTTAAGTCCTTCCTGCTTGAGAGACGGATGCACATGCAGGTACACAGGGATAAGCCCCCTCTTCATCGCAAACCACGCTGCAACTGGGGAGTCTATCCCTCCTGAAAACAGGACTATGCATTTCCCGCTGCTCCCCACGGGCAGACCTCTCTGTCCTGCCAAGTTATTATCATAGATGTATGCGCTTTCCTTGGTGACATTAACGAAAAGCGTGGTATCATAGCCCTTGTTCACGGGAATCAGGCCAGAGCTGCGTGCCACTTCTGAAAGACTCTTCACGATGTCATTCGAATCGAATGGCAGATTCTTGTAGGACCTGTGGGAAACTATCCTGAGCCTCTTGGCATCCCCGGCCGAAAGGGCTTCGATTGCCTTGGAAGCCGCGGAAACTATTGCGCCAAGCTCGGGGGCTGCCCCCTCTGCCACTGCTATCCTGCTTATCCCAAAAACATGCGATAGCTTCCCGACTATCTTCTCCAGATCCTCGTCAGCATCCGGCTCTATGAGGAACCTGTCGTATTTGTAGTAAAGCTTGAATCTCTCACCATTAAGCTGCCTTATGATGTTGTGTCTAAGCACAGCTATGTAAGAAGGTCTGTTCTTGCCCCTCAGCCAGAGTTCGCCGAAGTGCACTAAGATGACTTTAGGATAAGCCATGATAAAAGATGCCACCGCCGATATTTAGCCTTTTCGCAACTGCGCAGCAACTGTGCGCTCAATCCCTAGCAGATGCTTTTATCTCCATGGAAGCTTTCTCTATCTCTAGCTTCTCTGCCGTCTTCGTCTCGCGTTTTTCCCTATGCCTCTCTAGGAATGTCTTTGTTATTTGATCAAGCATATATATTGTTGCTAGAGCCATTCCGCTGATAACCACATAATTAAGGAAAGCAGGTGCATAAAAGTATGTGGCAGCCCCCGCAATGGCTGTTGCTCCTAATCCTCCCAATCCTCCTATAACACCTTTCTTAGCATTTCTCAAGGCATTTTTCCCCGCTTTTTCAGCACGCTCCTTTGCTCCTTCAATTCTCATCTTGTATTCTTCAAGCTGCATCTCTCTTGACTCTGCATCTACCTCTGCGGCCTTCCTTTTTGCATATCCCACCCTCAAATCTCCGAATTTCCTTATGAAGAAGCCTGTACTTACCCAACCAACGGTTATGCCGGCGAATACCTTGCCGAATTCCGGCAGTGCCTCTAATGAATGCAATGCTGTAACTGTGGCTGCCCCCAAGCCGAAGAGCAATTCAAGCGCCGTTGAATGCAATATAAAGGATCCGGCAGCCTGCAGCCGCTCCGCCCTGCTGATTGATTTCTTATACCTCTCTGCCTTCGCATGCCTCTGCGCTTCGGCTAGCGCTTCAGCATCTTTCTCACTTGTTCCTTTTACAGTATCTTGTGGTGCGATTACATTTGGTTGTCCTGATTTTGTCTGCGCACCTGCTCCTTCTCCAGAAGCGCCTCCTTTGAACGTTTTTGTGAATTCGCTGAACATGCTGAGCGTGAAATCTTCTACGCTTTTGTATAATGGCGCATTTTCCGTGTAATGCGCATGCTTCAATATCTCCGATGTATTGGCAGCAATTACGGCGTCGGCCTTTTCCTTTGTATCCACGCCTGCAAAACCGCCAAGTTTTCCATTGAATTTTGCCTGGAACCCGAATATGCCCATTTGCACTTCCCCGATCATGCCATTTATTACCTTTACCTTGTCGATCAACTCTTTGTTGTCATTATGCTGCTCGTATGCAGCCTTCCACAAGTTAAGGAAAGTGGCGTTTATCTTTGCAATATTCTCATCCAGGCTTCCCCCCTTCACTGAGTCCGCATTTTTAATTGCCCCATCCTCATAGAACGTGCTAAACAACATTCCCTTTACCCCCTCTGCTATGTTGTTCAGAGCAACGGCCTGTTGCTGCTTTATGTCTGTCGCATTGGCAGTTTCCTGGCTCTGGTTCAGAAAATTAGGTTTCTCCACAATCTTTGGCATAGTATCAATAGCAGATTTCTCCACAGTCTTTGGTACAATCTTTGGCATAGTATCAATAGATATATATATTTCTTTGCTTATAAATCTTACTCATAATTTTGCGGTGAATCCCTCGGTAAAATTGCGTACAGCAAAGCGTTTTTGGGAAAAGGCCCGAATCGCGTTGCGCTCGCTTTGCAGCACATGTTTTGGCATGCTGCCGACCGGGACCGTTCGTGGCTCTGCGCACAAAATAAGACTGCAAAGCGCAGAGACCTTATTTGTTGCCTTTGCGCATCTCCTTAAGCTTCGGCTTCTTCTTGTATACGATATCGAACTTGTAGCAGCGGTTTGAGCAGAAGAACCTTATCGCTCCTGTCTTTCTGACGTACATTATGCCCGTGCCCCTCTCTATATCATTTTGGCAGTATGTGCACTTCATGCCATCACCTTGCGACTATGGGCCTTGCTTCCCTGTTGGTGTCAGGCAGCCTGAGTATGTCACCCTTCTTGACCTTCCCTGCAACGTTTCTTCTTATGACCCTGCCCCTGTCCCTGCCGTCGAGGATCTTGCACATTACCTGCTTTATCTCGCCATAAAGACCAGTATGTCCTTTTATGACCTCTACCACTTCCGCAGTGTAGCCGTCAAGCGGCCGCGCTTCCTGATTTGCCTGTTCTCCTGGCATCTACCATTACCTCATTGCGCCTGCTGCGTTTGCTCCTGCGTCTCCGCCTTCTCTTCCTTCTTGGCAGCCTGCTGCTTGGGCGCCTTTTTCTCTTCCTTCTTCTCCGTCTTTGGCTCTGCCTGGGCCTTGCCGCTCAGCCTGGACTTGATCTCGCTTATCCCCTTCTCCGCCTCGCCTGCCTTCTCTATGGCTATCGCAGCGCAGGGCACCTTTAGCCCTATCGCTTTGCCAAGCTCAAGCTTTGCAGGCACATACGTGAAGGCAATCTTCCTCTGCTCGCACAGGCCAGGAAGGTGCATTACCACTTCCTCAGGCTCTATATCTTCAGCTATTACTACAAGAGAAGCCAGTCCTCGTTCAACGCTCTTGGTAGCCTCGTTGACCCCTTTCCTCACCACTCCGCTCTGCTTGGCAAGCCTCACTGCCTCGTAGGTCTTGTCAGCCACTTCCTTTGCCACTTCGAATTTCACGTAAGATTTTGTCATTTGAGACACCTCGTTTCATTGGTGCAATTAGCGCATTGCACTTACAGCATCAAACTATTTATAGCTACGCATTCAGCAGTCAATCTATGAACTGGCTGGCCTTCGGCGGTTCCGGAGGCTGCCCTTTTCTAACCCTTATCTCGTGTACTATCTTGTCCTGCAAATCCTTAGGCAGCTTCTCGTAACCTGCGTATTCCATGT
>JAJZEU010000033.1 GCA_021805625.1 Microcaldota archaeon | reverse complement strand
GTCGCTAAAGGAACGATAGAAGTAACCGCGACTCCAGAAATGACCCTGCCTGTACGTCTTTCTGAAGTTCGGGTGCGAACGAAAGAGCATGTAGGAACTTCCTCCCTTCAGGAGACTGATCGCATTAGAAGGACCCACGTCCGGCGGACGGAAGGCGGCGACATGCACGTGATCGGGCATGACCCCCAACTCCACTATCTGTATTCCGTGTCTCTCCGCAACGGTGCGGATTGCGGCTTCGCAATCCTTGTAGTGTGACTCCTTCCCGAGTGCGTAGTACCTGTACTTCGTGCACCACTGGAGGTGGTGCTCATTCACGCCGACGCAGTGCGCCACATGCACAGGATTCATATTTTTGTAGTTTCCACTATCCATGTTATCTCGTCTTTGCGGCCTGACGGCCGCATTGACAATAGTCGGAAAGAAAAGTTTACAAAATTGGGAGCTTTTTCATCGCCACGCTTGAAGGCGTGAGTTTTCAAAGCTCATCATGATAATAATGGTTGATGGTATGATCCAGAAAAAAGAGGCAAAAATTATGAAGAATACTTTATCTTTGGGTAAAGAGGTTGAAACATTCTATGAGAAGAGAGCCACAAAATTCGGGAATTCGGCAAAAATAGATGCACCTAAATCCTTTATCGGGCGGCGCGCCTACATCGTCATTTCATTGAAAGGGTAAGACTTATGTCCCACAGTCTCTGGTTGGTAGCATATTATATAGACTTCAGTTTTTAGTATAATTGACTTTTTCTACTACCCCACATTGATACAAGTACCATACAAAATCTACCACATCTCTGGTTACAGTACGAATATTCGGAACATTATATATCTCGTTTATTTTATCAATGAGTTCAGATACTCTAACTCCTGCCTTTGATTCTGATATTATACCCAGAATAGTTTGCCCTGTTTCTGAAATCTGTACGTTCTGATTCTGCCCCCTTCCTATGACTGCTAATTTTCTAATGTCATTAGAAGCAAGTAAATCTGTATTTTTAAGTTTAATTACACTTTTCAGTATTGATTTTTCAAATTTGTTTTCACGTTTTAAAATTTCTAAACACATACCGAATGCTTTATTATTTTTATTATTGTGCACAACTAAAGGGCAAGGTAAGCAATCATTTTTATAGTCACACATGTCGCAAGGAGCCTTATCAAATTTAGCATTTTTGCGTGTTTTCAGAAAATTATCAAATTTAACATCCTGAAAGGACTCTATGTTTGCAAGATTATTTGCTCCTTCTGGAGAAATTATGTCATCATTAAGTTCTGGGCGGCTGTGTTTAAGATTAGCGGATACACCACATGGATAGATATTTCCGCTACTATCCATATAGATTATACTAGTTACAGCCGGACAGACTGAAGTTCGCTCTGGAGTCACTAATCTTATAGTAGGATACTTTCTTTCAAGGTATCTAAAAAGTGGATAACTAACATCTAATTGGAGTGTCGGTTTAGAGTTAATTGATGGGTGCTCTAATAGGTATGAACAAAGATTCTCAAGAGCGGAAATCTGTTGGCTATTAGTATACAAAAGTTCAGGATGTCTTTCTGATATGCCTAAATCAAATAAATCTTCGATAACAATAACATCAACTTCATTTTCTCTTCCAATTTCAATAACTTCTGGTAGATCAAATAAGGTATTTTGTGTCATAGTAAAGCTAATGCCGATTTCAAAAGAAGAATTTAAGATTTTCCTAGCATCAGATAATTGTTTTAATCCCTTTATTGCACGGTTGAAAGAGCCATCGCCTCTTATAATATCATTTTTTGAGGGTGTTGCGCCATCTATGCTAATAGATACTTGTTCGGCGCCAGCTTTTATAATGTCTTTGGCAAGTGTTTCGGTAAGTAGCGTGCCATTCGAAGTAATAGTTACACATAATCCCTTTTCTACCGCATAATGAATTAGTTCGGGTAAGTCTCTCCTGCAGAGAGGTTCACCACCAAGAAGATGGAGGTGTATGATGCCACTTTTTTGGGCACGATCAAGTGCCTGTTTACACTGTTCAGATGTTAAATCACTAAAATTATTACCATAATTATTCGAACTGTACCCATATTTGTCTGCATTGTAGCAATGTATACATTTCAAATTACAGCGGAAAGTGATGTCCCATACCAACGTCTTTGGTGTCTGATTACGAGACACCTTAAAACCAGTATTACAGCTTTTAGTTGAACATGCCGCTTCAAATTTAGAATAGGGCTTAAAGAAATCATAAAGTAGGGGTTTGTTATCTTCATGTTCTATGCTACTCACTAGATGCACCCTTCAAAAGATAGATATACAATTTATTTATGCATCTGTAAATGAATTAATGCATATCACTGCAATATCGTGCTGAGCTAATGTTTTTCTGTGACCATCACTGAACCGCATTTACCCATACCTCCTCTCCCAAAAGATAGTATAATTGGCTTCTCCTCCGTGTCTGCAGCGCGTAACAAAGGTGCTAGGTACTCTCTTTTTGGAGCTGAAACTACTTTCATAGCCATATTTTCACTCTATTTATTTTAGCGATAAGATATATAATACTTGTCCAACATTCGTCATAGGGCTCTGTCCCAATAGCCGACTGATAAAATACACGGGAAAAAACAACCGACTGTTTTGCCGCCTCTTTTATCAGGAATCTCCACCTCTTTTTCTCTGTGTTGGCATCGTAATATTCGATCAATTCCGCCTTTTCTGCAGGCGCCATCTTTATCGCTGACGAAGACCGGCTTCTGTTAAGACTCTTTGTTACTTTACGGTCAATCGTAACTTTCATAGCATGCAGAAGCGACTAGCAAAGCTTTATTTGGGAAGGATAAGCGGCGTTGCAAAAGCACCGAAACTGCGCGGATATGGAATCCCTGCGCAAACACGTATGCCTCGGTGAAATCTTCAGGCCAAGAGAGCAGATTGGGAACCGGAAGCAACGCATCGCGGACGCCGCCAACAGCAATACTTTTTAATATGCAGGTTCTGAATAGTAGCTGATGGACGGAGAGCTCAAAAATCACGTCATAGTGTGCGGATATGGTCTTGTAGGGGAGCGCATAGTGGACACGCTTCTGCAATACAATGTGCCCACCGTAGTGATAGAAATAGACCCAAAGAAGGTTGAGGGAATAAGGGAAAGGGGGATAGATGTGATAGAGGGCAACGCCACCCTTTCCAAGATCCTAAAGGAAGCTGGCATAGCGAATGCAAAGGCTCTAGCTGCTGTGATGGACGACGATGCAAAGAACCTCCTCATTGTGATAACGGCAAAAAGCCTCAACAGCGACATAATTATAGCTACAAGAGTCAACGATGAACTTCTGAAGGATAAGCTCGGAGATGCCGGAGCTAACTTCATAGCCACACCGAACAGGTCTGCCAGCGATGAGCTTTTCAGGGAGCTCGTCAAGGGCTTGTAGCGATTGATAGCATGCAGTCATACGAAAAGGAAAGCGCCGCGAATGTCATAATTGCAGCGGTGATAGTGGCTACCCTCGTAATAGCCATATCTGTGCTGATCCTGTGGCTCATAACCAGAAACGCCTACATCGACATGTATTACATCCTTGGAGTTTTTTTCGAAGCACCCAATAGTGCAGGCGCATTCGACCTTGCAGAATTGGCGCCTACGCTCGGCCCATGGGGGTTTGCAGCGGTAGTGCTTATTGTGATAATAGACAACATCGGGAGGATCGTGATTATAAGCTTTGTCATAGCCGCTGTGCTTGACATGCTCACATACTCAAATCTGGAGAACAGGATCAACCTTATGAGGATAAGGAGGGCCAAAAATCACGTCATAGTGTGCGGGTACAATAACATAAGCGACATTCTAATGCAGAAAATGAAAGGCAGCAGGATAAGGTTCGTAGTGATAGATGGCAATCCCGGCAATATGCAGCTGCTGGGCAGCAGGGGGGTGCTTGCAATAGAAGGCAAGTTTACAGAGGGCAACACGCTGAAAGATGCGAACATATACAGGGCAAAGGCGATAGTCTTTACCTCGAACTCGGATTTCGACAATCTTGTGGGCACAATAGAAGCAAAAAAACTCAGCAAAAGCATAAAGGTGCTTTCCAGGGTTTCCCACGAAGAGGTGCGCACCAAGTTTTACAGGGCAGGCGTTGACATGTGCGTGCTGCCTGAGTACCTCACTGGCATAGAGCTGGGGGAGAGATTGGCAAAGGAGGCGGAGCTATGAAACTGCGCAATGTGCAAAAGCTCTTCGTGGTGCTTATAGTGGTATTCTTCATGATCTCCACATCACTGACGTTCCTTGAGGGTTTTGACCTCAGAACTTCCGCGTTCTGGAGCTTCATGAATATAATGGGCGCGGCGTTTCCTCCAAACCCGAGTCTTGTCGACGCTGCAAACGTCGGCATACTGCTCTCGCTGATATTCGGCATAATGGGGGAATTTCTCGTAACTGTGCTCCTTACCACTGTTTTCTATCAGTACATGGCAAGCATAAACTTCAGGGCAAAGGTAGCGGATTACAGGAGGAGAAAACTGTCAAGGCATGTCCTGCTCACTCCAATCAATTCATTTTCTATAGACCTGGCCAAGACGCTGAAAAGGAACAAGATTCCGTTCGTGCTGCTCGACACGCATAGGGGCTTGGTAGACAGGCTGAACGGAGAGGGGATGCTCGCATTGTATGGGGACTCCACGCAGGTTTCGTCCCTCGCCTATGCAAAAATACTCAATGCTTCATACATGATGCTGCTTGGCGATGATGACATAAGGAACATACTCATAGCCATAACTGCAAAGAAGCTGAACAAAAAGATTAGGATAGCCGCAAGGACCAAAACAGAGGAGGACATACCAAGGATGCACATGGTAGGCATCAACAAGATCATAGTGCCAGAAATAGCGATCGGGGACGAGATAGCGGGGTTCCTCCTCAAGCAGAAGAGGCCCAAGGCGCCTGCGGCGCCGTGAGATGGTACCCAAAAGGTGCAAAAGCATATATAGTTATTATAACTATTATACAGAGAGTAGTGTGGTGGCATGGCAGAGCCTTCCGTGGCGACAACAGGCATCGACAGCTTGGTGAGATATCTCAAAGACCACGGCGAAAGCGATAGCATATCGCTAGCCATAGCACTCAAGGTGGACCAGACAGTCGTGGAGGAATGGGTGAAAGTACTCGAGAAGGCGGACATAGTAAAGATAAGCTACAGGCTGGGCAGGATGTACATCTCAGCCTTGATAGCGAAGCCGGAGAACGTGCAGACAATAAAGGAGGGGATAGAGGTAAGGAAGGGTGCGCTGGAAAGCGATGTCAACGCACAGGCAGTGATGATGGAGCAGATCTCCAAAAGGGTTGGAGAGATGGGCAGGATAGTAAGCGGCGGAGAAGAGGCTTTCAAGAAGAAAAGCCCCACGCTCAAGAAGTACCTCGACGAGCTTAAGAAGTTGCAGAAAGAGACAGAGTCGAAGTTCAAGGCCATAGAGAGCGCCGATGCCCGCATCAACATGCTTGCGAAGAACATGGACAAGAAGCTGAAGGCGCTGCAGGAGCATGCCGTGAACATAGAGAAGATAAGCACAGGTGCCGCAGATGCCGAGAGGATAATAGAGGACATGAAGAACAAGACAGCACTGGCGAAATCGGATATAGACGGGCTTATGAAGAGGTTCAACGATATTGTTGACGGGCAAAGGAAGGAGCTGAATTCATTGATAGGGGGCATGAGGGCAGAGATGAAAGCCGTGTCCGAGAACATAGAGGGGCAGGAGGCGCAGATCCGCGAAGGCAACAGAAGCGGCATGGAATACAAGCGGGAAGTTGAGGATACAAGGAAGCGCCTGGAGAAGGACAGCACGCACATGCTCGACGAGACGTCAAAGAGCAGGGACGAGATTGATGCGTACTACAAGCTTGCTAAGGATAAGTTCGACGGATTCAACAGGGAGCTGGAGGCTGTGAGCAGGAGCTTCGGCGACCTCTCCCAGTTCGATAAGAGGCTTTCAGGCATACAGGACCAGCTGAACGAGGCATCTTCCGAAAGGGAGAAGCTTGCGAAGGAGATACAGGGCATAGACATGGAACTCAAGGCGATAAGCGGCATAACGGAGCAGAACGTTGCAGGCAGCAGCGTGAAGATTGACGATGCAAGCAGGAAGGTATCGGAAGCATCTTCAAAAATCAACGCCCTTGGGGGCAAGGTAAGTGATATAAAGAAGGGCGTGGATGACATCGCAGAGGGAAGATAATGGCAGACGCTACCAAAGCAACAGACGAG
>JAJZEU010000035.1 GCA_021805625.1 Microcaldota archaeon | reverse complement strand
TGGCGCTCGGTTTGCGCTTGTTCGGGCTCCACGCCTGGGCGGCTCGCTTGCCGCTGGCGCTGTTCGGCCTGTTGGGGCTGGCCGCGCTTTACGTGCTCATGCGCCGCCTTTCGGACCGTCGCGCGGGCGTAAGAGGCCGCGAAGGCCTGGTCGAAGCTGCCTGCTATTGAAATGTGATAGCCTATCCTGAGCATGAGGCACTATGCAATTATAGCAATAAAAAGAGGTCAGCTGAACACGCGCATCTGTATGTTTATCGCAACTCCTTCTACTGGCAGGCCTTCTGCAAGGTGCTCCCTCAACTCCAAAATGTTTTTGCTGTCTGCGTTCTCGCCAGTTTCAGGGTCGAAGAACATGATGTCTGCATATTTCGTGCCATCCTCATAGTATTTTATGTCGACGCCGTAGGCGACAACATAGTGGTCATTGTAGTTTATCGCAACGTTGTATTTATTTTTTATAAGAAAGGCTATGTCCCCTCTGTCAAGCATAGCGTTCTCTGTGCGGACCCCTCTATTGGCTAGATCTTCGCCGTCCTTCTGCAGGTCCGGTTTGCTGATTGTCTTGCCACCCCTCTGCACTGATTCCTGTGCATAATGTTTCATAAGATTTGCAAAATCTGCAAAGACCCAAATTTGTGCATGTACTTTTTTGTATGTTGGCGAAAACTCCCCTTCAGGAATTATCTTCGTTGCCAGTCCAGCAAAATCAAGCACAGTCATACCCTTCTTCCCGTTCCGGCTGTCTGTCTCAAGATAATCCCCAATCTTTTCTTCGTCAAGCATCCTATCTATGTGTACCAAATTCATCAAGGGCTCCTGGCCCATCATGGCAAGTATAGAAATGGGCCCGCATAAGTAGTTTTTGGCCTGCATCTCCTTAAGTATGTAGTTGCTGTAATGTTCCCTACCATATTCCCTATATTTCCCTATACGTTCAAGTATTTTATAATGTTCCCTATATTCAAGCTCCGCCGCAGTTTCACAGGGTTCCCTGGACAGGAATTCCTCATTCGTAAAATGCATAGTCCGAACAGGTTTCTCCACTTCTTCCAAAAAGTGCTTGAGGTTCTCGTTCATCTTCGTGTTCTGAGCTTCCTCCTCTGCAGAGCACACCGTTTCCCGCGGAGACCTGAGTGCCTCTCTTATAAAGTTCCTTAGGTCCCCTTTCTTCTCTATGCGCATACTATAAGTTATGCCTTAGGGGGTATTTAAGCATTGCTTGAAATTTGTCCAGGCTGCAGAGAGGCGGATAAATCCGCCTCTTTATCTGCTTATTCCGACAGAACCCGCAGGTACGGAAGCACCTTGTCAAGCCCTGTCCCGCACAGTTGCGTCGCAACTGCATCTTCAGAGATGTCGCTGTGCAGCTCGAAGCTGCGTCCCTTGCCTGTCTGTCCATCGAGCTTCGCTGTTGTCACCGCAAGAGCAGCCAGCCTCAGCATCTCGAGCAGATTCTCGACAACACTGTAGCATGGCTCCTCGGGATACATATCCTCAAGTATCCTGGCGATGGCGTTTTTTGCAATCCTTTTCGTTCCATCTTGCAGCCTTTTTTCTACTACACCCATATTTACACCCAGAGAAGCAGGCAGCAAATCCGCAGGAATTTCTTCCTACCAATTCTTTATAGTGTTTGGTCTACACTCTTACCTAAATATTTATTTAAAGAAAGATTCTTATACTTTCCACAAAGTTTTTTACTTAAGTAGCAATATTTATAAATCTATATTATCAATATACTCAATGCCAAGCGAAAGTTTGGCACACCCAGAAAGCAGGCGGCTTTCGCCGCCTGCTCTGAATGCGAATCCTCTGCAAAGATATATATTGATTAAACGGCATGATACCATTGCTGATCGAATGGGCGCGATAGCAGAGCTGAAGGCCAAGATGTACCTTACCCTTGGGCTTGTATTCGCGATAGGCTTCATCATAATATTTGCAGTCCTCTACCTGATGGGGGTTTCGAGTATAGGCATACTTGTTTTCGTGGCTTTGTTCTTCGTTCTGCAATGGTACGCCTCGCCATTCATAATAAAAGTAGCATCAAGGCTCAGGTACATAAAAGAGGATGAATATCCGGACCTCCATTCAACGGTGAGCGAGCTTGCGCAGCAGGCGAATGTTCCTGTGCCGAGGATTGCAATCAGTCCAAGCAAGGATTCAAACGCGTTCGTCTTCGGAAGAACCAGGAAAGGCGCGACTCTTGTCGTTCACGAGGGTCTGCTCGGCTCCGTGAACAAGGACGAGCTGAGGGCGGTGCTGGCTCACGAGATAGGCCACATAAAGCACAACGACTTCACAATTATGACAATAGTTTCTTTCATACCCATGATAGCGTTTATTATAGCGGAGGTATTCTTCTTCGGCGGGTTCCGCGGAAACAGCAGAAACGGCGGAGCCTACATAATGCTCATAGGCATGGTCGCGTTTGCGGTGTATTTCATGACAGAGCTCCTCATGCTTTCCCTCTCAAGGACAAGGGAGACTTTTGCCGATACCTATTCGGCGCAGGCAACGCAGAAACCGGAGCATCTTGCAAGCGCACTCTCCAAAATAACGTACAATCTTGCTGCATCTCCGCAGCAGCCGGGGCAGTCTACGGTTACAAGATCTTTCTTCATAGCAGACAACCTCTCGGCAAGGAAGGACCTAATGGAGATAGAAAAGCATGAATCGGAGATAAAAAAGCTCCTCCCAAGCATCGATATTGCAGCCCTGAAGGCATCGGCAAAGAGGGAAGGCGGACCAGCGCGCGGCATATTCGGCTCCCTTTTCTCAACCCATCCGCCCACATACAAGCGCATAATAATGCTGGCAAGACTGAAGGAAAACAGCTAGCATAACGTATTAAAAATCTTCCCGGAACAATAGATATGGCTTTTCACAGGAACACAGTCGTGTTTTTATGGCAAAGAAAAACATAGAGAACAGATTACTCGCCATTATTCGCATTAGGGGCAGGACGAACGTCAGGCAGAGCATAGCCGAAACGATGAAGAGGCTCAACCTCAAGCGCGTGAATAACCTTGCGCTGCTGTATGCCAACAAGTCCTCGATGGGCATGATAAAGAAATGCGAGAGCTTCGTAACCTACGGAGAGATAAGCGAGGAAATGCTCTCAAAGCTCATGCAAAAGAAGGGGGCAAAACTCGAGGCAAGCCAGTTGGCAGAGCTTATGCAGGGCAAGAAGAGCGCCAAAGAATTGGGCATGAGGGTTCCATTTGCGATGAAGCCCCCAAGGAAGGGCTACGAGCCCATAAAGAAGAGCTACAGCATCGGCGGCGCCCTGGGCTATCGCGGCGAGGAGATAAACAAGCTGATTGGAAGGATGATCTGATGGTAGTTAGGCTAAAGAAGAAAAACAGGAGGTACCACGGCACGCGCAGCTGGGGAGCCGGCAACATAAAGAACAGGAGGGGCGCGGGAGACAGGGGCGGCACGGGAAATGGAGGAAGAAAGAACAAGTTCACATACATAGTCAAGTACGAGCCGGAGCGGATAAGGAAGAAGGGCTTTGCCGTATGGAAGCAGAGAAAGCTCAAAGAGATAGATCTGTACGGCATCTCGGAGCTTGCAATGGCGAGCACAGAGCAGAAGCCGACGATAGAGCTCAAGGGCTACAAAGTTCTAGGCAACGGCACGCTTGAAAAACCTGCTATAATAAAGGCAATGGGCTTTTCCAAGAAGGCGCAGGAGAAGATAAAAGGTTCTGGCGGGGAGGCCGTGCCTCTGGCCAAATGATTTGATGGAATCGCTGAAGATCGCTTTTTATTCAGACACGTATCTGCCGGCTGTTGACGGAGTCGTTACCTCAATGCTCACAGCCAAAGCCGAGCTGGAGAAAATGGGCCACGAAGTATTCATCTTTACCAGCGGCGATGCAAGATCCAAGAAAAGATATTCCAGCAGGCACGTATTTGTCATGCAGGGCGTAAATTTCCGTCCCTACCCGCAGTACAAGCTGGCGATCTTTCCATACCACGCCGTTTTCAAGGCCCAGTCGCTAAATCTCGACCTTATACACGCCCAGACACCGTTTGCGATAGGCTTCACGGCCCTCCTAACAGCAAAGCTGCTCAAATATCCGATAGTGGGATCATACCACACAATGGTAAACAACAAAGCACTAGAGGCTTACCATCCGAAGAACGCCAGGATCAAGAAGTTTACCACCAAGTACTTGTGGAAGTACACCAAGTTCTTCTACAGGAGGTGCGATGCCACGATAGCGCCTTCAGGCGTGGTGGAAAAAATACTGAAAAGATACAAGATAAAAAATGTGCACATTGTGCCAAACGCAATAGATACGAAGAGATTCAATCCAATGATAACTGGGGATTATTTCAGGAAAAAGCTGGGAATAAAAGATAGAGAAAAGGTAGTCCTCTATCTTGGGCGGATCAGCAGGGAGAAGAACATAGATGTGCTGCTTAAAGCCGCGCACGAACTCAGAAGGAGGGGCGATATAAGGTTCATCATCGGCGGCACGGGACCGATGCTTGCAAGCTATCAGGAAATGGCGCGCCGCCTAGGGCTTAGCAACGTAAGCTTCTTGGGGTTCATCAGCGACGTGGCGCTTCCAAGCCTCTATGCGGCGAGCGACATGCTCTGCACGCCCTCCACGTTCGAGACGCAGGGGATAGTGCCCCTCGAGGCTATGGCGACCGGCAAGCCCGTTGTCGCCGCTAACGCGCTTGCGCTGAAAGAAATAGTGAAGAATGGCAAGAACGGCGAGAAGTTCAACCCGGGCAACTATCTGCAGTGCGCAAAGAAGATAGAAAAGATTTTAAACAATGGCGGTGCATATAAAGAAGGTGCGGTCAGGACAGCAAAGGAGTTCTCAGCAGAGAAAGTGACCGGAGACCTCATTGATGTTTATAGACTAGTCTTGTCAAATAACGAAAGGCGATTTACTGAGTGAAGGCAAAGAGGAGAGTTCGCAGCAGAAGGTAGCAATTGACGTGAAGCCGACAGCTGCGGCAGATGCCAAGCCTACCGAACAGACAGAAAATCCGAAGGCTGTTGAGCTCAAGAAGCAAATAGAGAGCGAGAAGAATAGCAGACTATCCCTTATCATAGGCGCCAAGAGACTGAGGCATAAGCTGGCGTACAAGCAGGCCGAATTCGAAACATTCTCGAAGCTCAACGAGATGAACAAGGAGAAGCCTAGGAACATAGGATACCTCAAGAGGCAGAAAGAGAAGCTGGAGTTCAGGATTGCAACCGAGGCATCTACCCTAAATTCTGAGAAGGAACTCATAAGGAAGATCAAGGCGATAGACGAGGACCTGGAGAAAGCCCTCAAGAGCTACAAGGTAAAGAGGAAAGTCGAGTTGGTAGCAGGCGACATTGAAGAGCTCAAGAAGGAGATAGACGCCCAGGAGGAGAAGATAAAGGTGAGCAATTTGAAGCTCGACGAGCTCTATTCTGCGCTTAGAGCCCTATCCGGCCACAGACAGAAGCAGGTTAGGCACGAGCCCCACCATGAGCGCACGAAGGCCATAAGCCTTGAAGACATCGCAATCATGAAAGAAGCGAAGGGAAGCGACGAGGAAAGCAGCTACATAGATACGAACTGAACAAAAGACAGGAATTCTGATGCAAAAAAGAAGAAACGAACAAAGCCGCGGATGGCAAGAAAAGTCAACGGACTAGTTATGGGTTGCAATTGGCATGAGCTGCAAACAGAATGATTAAACGAACATAATACACAAGTAAAATGAAGATAGAATTGATAGAAATTGGAAATTGAACAATAAGAAAAGATGATTTATTGAAGATAAGATTTTTTGGAGCGGCTTCGGAAGTAGGAAGGAGCTGCATAATGGTTGAAGGAGGAAATGCAAAGATCCTGCTTGATGCAGGAGTGAAGCTAGGCGAGCAGGAGCAATATCCTGTTCTTGATGACAGCGAGCTTAGGGACGTTGATGCCATAGTGCTCAGTCATGCGCACCTTGATCACAGCGGATACATACCGCACATATTCTCGACAGGATGGGAGGGCTACGTCTATTCGACAAAGCCTACGTTTGAGCTCACGAATGTGCTTATAAACGACTACATGCACATAAGCAACCCCAAGAACGTGAGCAAGGAAGGCCTGCAAAAGATGCAGAAGCACTTCAAGTTCGCAGAGTACCACAGCGAGTTCAAGATCAATGGTCTGACACTCAAGCTCTTGCCGGCAGGGCACATACTCGGCAGCGCCATGGTACACGTGAGCGACGGAAAGGAGTCCCTGCTGTACACAGGTGACATAAACTTGAGGAGCACGAAACTCTTGCCAGGCGCATACACCGAGCGACTGAATGCCGAAACACTTATAACCGAGAGCACATACGGCGGCAACACAGATATCTTCCCCTCTGAGCACAACGTCATC
>JAJZEU010000099.1 GCA_021805625.1 Microcaldota archaeon | reverse complement strand
CTATACGGGCATAAGGCTCGAGGCAGAAGAGGGCGATTATACCTTGAAGCTTCTTACGGCCCCACTCGGAACTGAAAAATGGGAAGAAGTGGAAGCTATCGCCAGCGGCGGCGAGCGCAGCATAGCGTGCCTTGCAATGAGAATAGCGTTCGCGCTCGTTCTTGCGCCTAATCTCAAATGGCTTATACTCGACGAGCCTACCCACAACATAGACGAGGATGGCATGAACAAGTTTATCAATGTTTTCAACGATACGCTGCCGAAGATAATAGACCAGATCTTCATAATAACCCATGACGAGAAGCTAAAGCAAACCTCAAATTCAAGGATATACCTCTTGACAAGAAACAAGGGGGAGAACAAGCCCACAGATGTGACGATGCTATAGCTATGCTTTTGCTGCTTCCTGAACATATTGCAAGAACTGCTCCTCAGGAAGCGCGCCCTCGAATGATACGCCATCGTTTATAACGATCTTTGGCACAGCCATAACGGCGTACTTGCTTGCAAGTTCGTTAAACTCCATGGATTCTATCATGCTGCTCCTTATGTTGCTGTTCTCCATTGCAAACTGGTGTGCGATCCTTACTGCTCTTGGGCACCACGGGCATGTGGGTGTGACAAAAACCTTTATGTCAATCTGTTTCTTGAGCTCCTTAAGGGCACTCTTCGTGGAATCCGCAAGGCGGGTCTTTCCATTTGAGGCATCGACTATGTCTTCAAGCAACGCTGCAAACTCATGTCCTGCTGGTATGCCATAGTAGTAAGCGTTGTATATCTTCTTACCTCCCACAACAAGTGCGGGAGTCTTATCGACTCCGAGGAACTTCGCCTCCTTTGCGTTGGTATTTATGTCATAAACCGTCAGCTTTATCTTGCTGCTCAATCCTGAAAGCTCATCCAGAAGCTCCTTTGTATCGTTGCAGTACTGGCACTTCTCTGCGCCATCAGTGAAGAGTATCAGATTGACTTCTCCTGATAAGTCCTTTCCGAACATCTCCTTTACATAGCTCTTGTCCTTCTCGCTTAGAAACTGCATGCTACCACCAATAAATAATTATAGTTTATAAACAAACTCCTATTTAATGCTTTTCAGAGCCTGGGCTCATTGCTATCGTGCGGCATCGATGTACTCTTATAATTCATCAAGCCCGAAGCCTTTGCTTTCCTGCCTGTGCTCTGAACCCAATATGGATGGGCTTTTTACACCAACAAATATAGCTATGACTTCGACCTTGCCCGTGTAGTTCTCGTCAAGCCTTGCGCCCCATGTGACATTTGCATTCGGGGAGACGTTTTCTGTCAGCTTTGTAGCTATCTCATTTGCATCTCCAAGGGTTAGATCGGGCCCTCCAGTAATGTGTAGAAGCGCACCAGTTGCATCTTCGTAATTGACGTCGAGAAGTTTGTTACTGAGCGTGTCCTTTACCACTGCATTTATCCTGTCGGTACCTTGGCATGTTCCAACACTTATCATTGCAAGGCCTCCACTCGCCATTATCGTCCGCACATCGGCAAAGTCCAGGGTTATCAGACTGGGCTGCGTTATTGTCTCGGTTATGCCTCTGACTGCCCTAGCAGTTATCTCATCGGCAAGGGCGAACGCCTTCTCAATCTGAAGGTTTGGATACAGTGAAACTAGCTTCTGGTTGTCTATTACAATGAGCGTATCAACATTCCCTTTGAGCTTTTCTACACCTGCCCGTGCAACCTCTAACCTAACTTTTTCCAAGGAAAACGGCAAGGTGACTATGCCTATGGTTATGGCACCATTCTTCTTGGCTATGTCTGCAACTATAGGGGTAGCCCCAGTTCCTGTGCCTCCTCCCATGCCTGCAGTGAGGAAGAGGAGGTTGATGTCCTTGAGCAGCGTGTCTATCTTGTCCCGCGAGAGCGTTGCTGCCCTCTCCCCTATTTCAGGAAAACCGCCAGCACCAAGGCCATGGGTTATCTGTTCTCCTAGCACAAGCCTGTTTATGTTTGAGTTGAGAGTGTTGAGGTGCTTTGCATCTGTGTTGAAAGCGAAGAGCCTGGCCCCCCTTATATCCATCATGCTGAGCCTGTTGACTGTGTTGTTCCCGCCGCCGCCGACTCCGACCACCGCAATCCTCGGTTTGAATAATTCGCTTTCGCTGACACTCTGCTGGGCAGAGGCTAGAAGATCGTCCATAATACCACAAGAATACGTCTACGAATAAAATATTATAACTTTCTTTCGGAGGCAAGCAGTCCGCTCTAATGCGGATCTTCCAGAGACGCGATTACACAGATATTTATTTGATTATGTGGAAAAGTATAGCGTGTACAACCAAAAGATCGCCGAACTCTTCGAGGAAATAGCAGACATGCTGGAGATCGAGGGCGGCGACCATTCCTTCGAGATAAGGGCGTACAGAAAAGCCGCTATGAACTTGAGCGTGCTGCAGGAGGACGTGGGGGACATACTCGAAAAAGAAGGCACAGAAGGGCTGATGAAGATACCAGGCATAGGAAAGGGCCTCGCAGAAAGGATAAGGGAATACGTAGAAAAGGGCCACATGTCAAAGTACGAGGCGCTTAAGAAGAAGTATCCGATCGATTTCAACAGCCTTACAAAAATACAGGGGCTTGGGGCAAGGAAGGTACTAAAGCTCTACAGCAGCCTACATGTCAAGAATATAGAAGACCTCAAGAAGGCAGTCGCGCAGCACAAGATACGCGCCCTTGAAGGTTTTGGGGAAAAGAGCGAAAGCGAAATTGCAAAAGGCCTGCAGCTTCTCGAATCTGCCAGAGGGAGGATGCCCCTAGGCACGGCCCTCCCAGAAGCGGAATCCATAATAAAAACCATTTCAGATTCGGGTTTTGCGGACAGGGTTGTGATTGCCGGCTCAACGAGAAGGATGAGGGAAACAGTCGGAGACCTTGACATACTCGTTACATCAGCTACTCCTCAAAAAATCATGGATCTTGTGGCCAGTTTGAAAGAGGCGGAGCACGTCGTGGTCAGCGGTCCCACAAAGACCACCATTCAGCTAAGGATGGGCCTGAGTTGTGACGTGCGAGTCGTAGAACCGAGCAGCTTCGGAGCTGCGTTGCAGTACTTCACAGGTAGCAAGGAGCATGGCATAGCCATCAGGCAGATCGCAGTAAGGAAAGGCCTCAAGCTGAACGAGTACGGGCTGTTCGACAAGAAAGGTAAGGTGGTAGCGAGCAAAACAGAAGAAGAAATATATGGGAAACTAGGACTGCAGTACATAGAGCCGGAGATGCGCGAAGCTAGGGGCGAGGTAGCGCTGGCAGCCGAACACAGGCTTCCGAAGCTCATAGAGCAGAAAGAGATAAGGGGAGATCTTCACACCCATACGGACAACAGCGACGGGCAGAACACAATAGAGGAGATGATTGAAGCAGCAGTCCGCAAAGGCTATTCCTATATAGGATTGTCAGACCATTCAAAGAGCGAGTACATCGCCCACGGCATGGATGACAAGCGTTTCGCAAAGTATTTCGATGAGATAGATAAGGTAGCAGAAAAGTATGAGGGAATCATAGAAGTCCTGAAGAGCGGCGAAGTGGACATACTCAAGGACGGTACCCTTGATGTAAACAAAAGCACATTGGACAGGATGGATTATAGGATAGGCGCAGTGCACATGAACAGGAATATGAGCAGGGATGAAATGACAAAGCGCATACTTGGCGCTTTTGACGAAGGGATAAATATACTTGCACATCCTACGGGCAGGTTGATTAATGAGCGCGAACCCATTGACTTCGACACGGACAAGGTCTTCCATGCGGCAAAAGACAAAGGTGTGATAATGGAAGTAAATGCATTCCCAAACAGGCTCGACCTCAATGACGAAAACATCATAAAAGCCAGAAGCTACGGCATCAAGTTTGCAATCGATACCGATTCGCACAAGACCGAGCACCTAGACTTTATCAAGTACGGTATAGGAACAGCAAGAAGAGGCTGGCTGACAAAAGGCGACGTTGTAAATACCCTTGATGCAGATGCGCTGAAGAGAATCTTTCGATAGAATTTGCATAGCTACTTCTTGTGTTTTGTGAAGAGATAGGCAGAAGCGAGGAAGAGCAGTACGACGAGCACGTGTATGGATGTGCAGTAAAGGCATATCTTGCCGAGCATATATTCCGCATAGGCGAGGTAGAACACAAACCCAAGCCCTAACGTGTTCCACAGCAGCATCTGCTCCCTATCGAAGTGCAGAACAATGGCGATGTCTGCTGCAAAGAAAACCAGCCCATATACTGCAATCGGTACGCCTAGCAGCATGGAATATGCGCTGCTCAGAACGAGCTGACAGTCTACCGCGCCGCTGTTTGGGCAGTAAAGCGGTACTCCTGCATAGTGGTATATTGTAAGATACAGAGCTACCAGCAGTCCGGCTACTGCAAGGGCAAGCATTGCTCCCTTGGTTTTTGTGATTGCAACCATGGTAGCATCACTGAGCAACTTTCTTCAGGTTCTGTATGTACTGCTGGTCGCAGACGCTTGCCGGTTGGTTGTTGTCGATGTTGCATATCTGTGCAGTGAGCAGGTTGGCAGAACCTATTATGGCCTGCGTGGTGCTGCTGTTCGTGTTGTCGAGGTTTGCCAGTATCGTGCTCCAGTTCATTCCGTCTATGATTGTGGGATTGTAGTTTGCTCCGTCTACAACAGAATAATTGGCAAAGTCTATGAACGGTATGCCTCCGCGCTCATTCTGCGGAAGCCAGCTCGCATTCTGGTCAAAAGCATAGAATGTCGCATTCTCCAGTGGTGCCGGCACCTGCAGTATCGGATAACCCGTGCCAGCAGCATTGAGCTTGTTCGTTGTCTCTTCTACCTCTACGAAGCTTATGTACGGGCTGTAGTATGAGGAATTGTAGAAGGTGAAGGTCGGTGTGTTTGGGTAGACATCAGAAGCGCTTGATGTCATGTAGTGAAGTTCACTGAAGTTGCCAAACCTTGAAAGGGCGATTACAAGTACCCACCTTTCTGCTGCGCAGAACGGGCAGTAATCTGCGCCTATGTAAATGACCGCTGGCTTGCCGTTGTACAGCACAGGCGTTGCATTAACCACATGCGGGTAGTTGCTACCAGCGCCTATTCCAATACTGCTAAACGTGCTGCTTTGCGGGTATAGCTCTGCAAGCGCACTCTGGCTAAGCGGCACATTGTCATATTTCGCAAGCGTTTCGCCGGTTGTGCTGCTGCCACCCTGCAGAAGAACCAGCGCAGCAAAGATACCTATCAGTATTACCGCAATCAATGCATATGTTACCTTCTTCTGCATGCATTCAACTCTAGTACCATCCTCTAGCCTTCATCGCCTTTGCCACTCTGTCAACGGCTACGATGTATGCAGCCATTCTTGCGTCTATCTTCTTGCCCTTTCCTGCATAGGCGCTCTGAGTGTCGACAACGCTCTTGAACGATTTTGTGATTATGGCATCGAGTTTGCTGTATACTTCGTCAGCGCTCCAATAGTAGCCGCCCATATTCTGCACCCACTCGAAGTAAGAAACTATCACCCCTCCCGAGTTTACCAGGAAGTCTGGCATGTCGAAAACTCCCTTCTCAAAGAGTATGTCGTCGGCATCTGGGGTTACGGGGCCATTCGCAAGCTCAAGTACAATCTTCGCCTTTATCTTGTCTGCGTTGGCTCCGGTTATCTGGTTTTCTATAGCAGCAGGTATCAATATGTCAACATCTGATTCGAGAAGCTGCTCGTTCGTTATCTTGTCTGCATTCTCATAGTTTTGCACGCTGCCAGTTTTCTCTTTCGTGTCGTTAAGCTTCTGGTAGTCGAGGCCATCATCGGAATACACCCCTCCGTGTGAATCGCTTATTGCGACTATCTTGGATCCGAAGAGCGTCTTCGCGAGGCCGAATGCGAACATTCCTGCGTTGCCGGCCCCCTGCACAGCTATCTTTGCATTCTTCAGGTCTATGCCCTTTACCTTTGCTGCTTCCCTGAGCACATACATCCCTCCCATGGCTGTGGAGTCGAATCTACCTTCGCTCCCCCACGTCTCTATGGGTTTGCCCGTTATCACTCCAAAGGCGTTGTGCCCTACAATCTTGCTGTACTCGTCCATCATCCACGCCATCATCTGTGGGGTCGTGTATACGTCTGGTGCTGGCACATCCTTTTCAGGGCCTATATACCTTCCCAGAGCCCTTATGTAACCTCTCGAGAGGTTCTCCAGCTCCTTCTCATTCATCTCTTTTGGGTTGCAGATTATGCCTCCCTTCGCTCCGCCGTAAGGTATGTTTGCAAGTGATGTTTTCCATGTCATCCATGCCGAAAGCGCCTTCACAGTATCAAGATTCTCCTCTGGATGGTACCTTATGCCACCTTTGCCAGGGCCCCTTGCATCATTGTACTGCACCCTGAAGCCGGTGAAGACCCTTGTCGAATCGTCTCTCATCTTGGCCGGTATGCTTACTGTGAGGGTTCGCATCGGTTCCCTTAGCAGCGTGTGGGCAACGGGATCGAGTCCCATTATCTCTGCAGCCTTGTCGAGCTGCTCTTGTGCTATCTTGAAAGGATTC
>JAJZEU010000023.1 GCA_021805625.1 Microcaldota archaeon | reverse complement strand
GCTACTGAATGGCATAGCGCCATTCAGGATAACGAAGAGGTCCACCTACATAGGCGCAAGGATAGGCAGGCCAGAAAAGGCGAGGGAGAGGCTTATGAAGCCTGCGCCAAACGTCCTGTTCCCGATATCGGCATACGGAGGCAAGGAAAGAAACATCAGCGGCGCGTACTCAAATACCGCCAAGAAATTCGGCAACTACAGGCTGAAGGTGGAGATAGCGAGGTACAGGTGCCCTAAGTGCAGACGCCTTTCAGACACGCCGTACTGCTACGATTGCAACAGCCCTACCATAATAGAAAGGATCTGCCCTAGGTGCGGCGTGGTTACAGAAAAGGAAATATGCCCGAATTGCAACATACCGACAAGCGCAAGCGAAGAACGCGAGATAGACATAGTCAAGACTGTAGGCAATGCGACAAAGAGGCTCAATGCCACGAGGCTGCCCCATGTAATCAAAGGCGTGAAGGGCATGATGAGCAAGGACAAGACTGTCGAGCACATCGAGAAAGGCATACTCAGGAGCATGAACAACGTCTACATCTTCAAAGACGGCACCGCGAGGGTGGATTCCACAGACGCCCCCATGACTCATTTCTATCCAAACGAGGTTGGAGTGGGAGCTGAAAAGCTCAAGGAGCTCGGCTACTCTGCAGACTGCTACGGCAAGCCATTGGAAGACGGAGGCCAGCTCCTGGAACTCAGGCACCAGGACATCATAATCAACAGGCACGTTGCGGATTACCTTCTTAGGGTGTCGAAGTTCGTCGACAGCATGCTGGAGCAATTCTACGGGCTGCCCCCTTTCTACAACGCCATCAAAATCGACGACCTTGTGGGAAAGCTTGTCATAACCCTTGCCCCCCACACCTCCTGCGGGGTGCTGTGCAGAATAGTGGGTTTCACAGAGGCCAGCGTGGGGTTTGCTCATCCATATGTAATCTCAGCAAGAAGAAGGAATTGCGACGGGGACGAGGATTCTGCAATGCTCTTGCTTGATGCACTTCTCAATTTTTCAAGGAGCTTCCTCCCCAGCACTATAGGAGGTACGATGGATGCGCCGCTGATCCTCACTATAAATGTGCTCCCAGAAGAGGTGGACGACGAAGTCCATGCAATGGAGATCACGAACA
Organism: Microcaldota archaeon; assembly: GCA_021805625.1. Classification (GTDB taxonomy): domain Archaea; phylum Micrarchaeota; class Micrarchaeia; order Micrarchaeales; family CABMGC01; genus JAJZEU01. The sequence continues at coordinate 5,603 of JAJZEU010000023.1, read as the reverse complement.
ATCTTGGCCTTGAGTTCTACAGGAAGAGCATGGAATACGCTTCGCCCGGCGAAGCAAGCGTTGAGATTGTGGCGAGCAGGCTTGGGAGCAAGGCCGCATTCAGCAACCTTTCATTCACGCACGCATCGTCAGCGATGGCAGTGAAGGACGCGCCGAAGAAAAGCAAGTACACCACCCTGAAGACGATGAAGGAGAAGGTCGACACAGAATTCAAGCTCATGGATATGATTGACGCGATCGACAAGAAAGATGCTGCGAGGAAGCTCATACTCAGCCACTTCATACCTGACTTGATAGGCAACCTACACTCTTTCTCGAAGCAGATTTTCCGGTGCTCAACGTGCAATGCGAAGTACAGGCGCATGCCCCTGTCTGGCAGGTGCACAAAGGACGGAGGCAAGCTGCTGCTTACGATATCGAAAGGAGGCATAGAGAAATACCTCATCATGGCAACTGAGCTCGCAGACCGATACGAACTGGAGCCCTACATAAGGCAGAGGATCAGGCTCATAAAGGACGACATAGAGAACATATTCGGCGAGGGAGAGGGAGGCAATGCCAAGCAGTTCAACCTGAGCAGGTTCGTCTGAGAGCATGGCCTTACGGTGCGGTGTAGCCGGATGTCCATGCGCTTGTGTAGGCAACGTTTGTGGCGGTGCCATCGTTATTATTACCAGAATAATCTTGCGCGTTGCCGTTGAGCGGCCACCAGCCGACAAGGTTCTGGAGCCTGAATGGTGCGCCGCCGATGCCTTCATCGTAGAGCGCGGTTATCTCAGGCTGGGAAAGAGTGGTGTTGTAGATCTGAATGTTGGAGATGCCGCCATCGAATATCATACCGTTGGTCTGCCTTGCCTGGCCTATATAGAACCCGAACGGCATTGGTAAGTCTATCGGCGAACGTGGAACAGCCGAATCGATCAACTGGCCATCCACATAGCCATTTGAGATCCAGTTGCTACCCTGCTGTTGATATGTAACTACAACATTTACCCATTTGTTTTCCAGCACACCGAAGGCCATGTCCTGTGTTGTGCCTGCTACACTCACCAACACCCAGAAATCCACGCTACCTCCTCCCCCCATAAGGCCCCAGCCCTGGTTTCCGTTGTCCGCGTCGAATATTCCACAATACAGAACCGAATCGGTGCATCCAGCGGAACCCTCGTCTATCCACACAGAGAGGGTGAAGGGAGCACTGCTCGTTCCTGTCGGATATTTCAGGCTGGTGCTTATGTAGCTGCTCGCACCGTTGAACATCGCCACATACTGCGGCAGTTCTCCGCTGCATACGCCCTCGAGGTTGATGAATGAAGTCGTTCCAGGGCCGTTCGGCCTGAAGACCTGGCAGGCTCCGGGTGGAGCCTTCGGAGCGAAGTTCGTGCTGTTGAAGACTCCAAGCTGGAAGAGCGCGGCGAGCACTATGGCTATTATCAGTATGGACCAGCCGTAGGTCATGAGGTATTCCATCGCTGACTGGGATCTTGAGCACCTGACAACAGGCTTGCCTGGTGTTCTGCGCCGATGCTGGTTCAGCAAGCAACCACACTGTTGTTTTTCGTTGTGTGTGTGTGTGTGTATTAACAACTGCATGCTCTCAGTATCATAACACAGGAAAGTAATAAAAATGTGGCTCTGATCTCTGATCAATGTGAATGCGGACCCACAATACTTCTGGAAGTCGGGCGCAACTGCAATCACAAAGATTGCCAACCGGCAGGCCGTTTGGCGCCAGGGCGCAGATTTGGGCTTTGCGCTCAACGGTAAAATTTTATCCCAAGAGCCACCTCCACAGGGGGATGCACCGCACTCTAATGCCAGACACTCTAACCTCCCCATCGTAATCCCATGTTATTATCAGGAGGTTTTTGCACCTAAGGTCTTTTGCTGCATAGGCGAGGGCCTCCAGCTCCCTCTCATTTATCTCGTCCCTTGAGCTGGCACGGGTTACCTGCAGAAGCTCTTTTACGCCCTTGCCCCTTTTTACCACGAAGTCCACTTCACGGCCGTAGTGGTCTTTCCAATAAAACAGCTCCATTCCGGCATCACGATAGCTTTTCCTCCGCAGCAGTTCTATAGCCACCACGTTTTCCATCAATCTGCCAGAATTTTCTGAAATGTTGAATCCTATTGCGCCTATGAACGAGGTATCGATGCAGTATGTCTTCTTTGGCGCAACCTCCCGCTTCTTGAGCTTGAAAGAGAACCGCGAGAGGTTGAAAACAAGATAGGCCTCCTCCAAATATCCTACGTATGCGCTGGCAGTGCCTACCTTGTTAATCCCGATCGCCTTGCACACGCTGCTGTACGTTATCTCTTTCGCAAAATTCGAGACAAGATACCTCGCAAGGGACTCGATCACCTTTGCATTCCTCACGCCATGCCTCCTTATTACATCCCTAGCCATTATGTCGCCGAATGTCGCCTTTATCCTCTCCATGCCGAATTTGTAGCCCTCGGGCATGCCGCCCCTGTCGATGTAGTCCGAGAGCAGCCGCGACATCATCGAGGCGGTTTCAGTAGCAAACGGGCTCCGCGTTGCCATGGAGACGTCAGCATTCCTATACGCCAGGTATTCGGCGAAACCAAACGGGAAAAGCAGAAAGTCGGAATGCCTGCCGGTCAGGTGGGTAGCAAGTTCCCCGGAGAGCAGGGCGGAGTTGCTGCCGGTTATTATCACCTTCCTGCTTCTTGACAGCCTGTTAACGAACAGCTCCCAACCCTCGACGTTCTGGATCTCATCCAAGACCAGGAATTCGACGTCCTCCCCGTAGAGCTCATAAAAGGCCTTCAGGACTGAGTTCAATTCCGATGCCTTAATTCCGTAAAGCGCCTCGTCATCGAAGTTGATGTAGGCGTATTTCTTCTTCCTGAGCAACAGCCATACCATGGTGGATTTGCCGCACCTCCTGATTCCGAGCACAGCAAATGCGTTGGGGTGCCCGAGGGCCAGCTTTGCAACGCCGCTGCCCGCGTTTCTGGTTATTATGTCCGGCTGGGACAGTATGCGTTTCCTTTCCGCCTCCTGATCCTGCACTATCCTCTTAATGATTTCCACTTCCATAAGGCACGCCAAGCGTCATAATAAAGCTTTACTATATATAGTAATACTATTATAAAAAGCTTTACCTTATGTTGACTTCGGGACATCCATGAGAACTAGGAGAAATGCGACTGCAGCGAAGCAGGTAGAAATCCTCCTCTGTATAGTCGAATGCGAGCATGACATTTTTCTAGGACAAGTTTACGTGGCGCGTTATAACAGATATTACGCTGATGTAGGACTCCGCGATACCCTTCAATGTCGAATTGTGTATGGCAGCGTAAAGTGAATCCGCCCTGTTTCCCACGGTTTCTACATATGTGTTCATCGTTGCTGCCTTGAGCAGTTCCTTATTGTAATGAAAACCGCCAAGTGTGTCTGAAAATGATTGCAGATGTAATGCGTTGTCTATGAACTTACCAAGACTATGCAGTGCTAACGGATACTTGTCCTTTGTCGCCATAATTATGCTTCTCACGATATAAAGCCGACCTTTTCGCAAGAAAACGAGTAGCGGAAGTTCAAGATTACCGGAGGTTTCCTACTGTTCTACGACGTTTCGGAGATACTGTCTGCTCCCGTCAATTTTCTTGATTGCATTCTCGAAGATGTCGGTTCCTTTTTCAAGCGAAGCCATGCTTACTGTAAGCGGTGGTATAACCCTTATTGTAGAAGCGCCTGCAGGCAGCAGGATCAAGCCGTTGTAGAAGCATTCCTCAAGGATCTTCTCTCTTTCCTTTACAGCAGGCTCCTTACCCTTCTTGCTCTTCACAAGTTCTACCCCAATCATTAAGCCCATGCCCCTCACATCTCCTACGATCTCATACCTCTCCTTCATCTCATTCAGCCTTTTCATAAGGTATCTCCCCTTTTTCATTATGCCTTTGTGCAGGTTTTTCATATTCCTCTGCACGTATCGCAGAGATGCGTCAGCAGCTGCAATCGAAGCAAGATTGCCGCCGAAGGTATTGGCATGGCTGCCGGCTGGTATGTTGCCAAGGCTCCTCCTTGTTATCGTTGCCCCTATCGGCAGCCCTCCTCCCAAGGCCTTTGCCATTGTGTAGATGTCTGCCTTGACCCCGAAGTTGTCTAGAGCAAGGAACTTGCCTGTGCGCATGTAGCCCGCCTGCACCTCATCATCGATGAGAAGCATGCCATTCTCATCAGCAAGCTTCCTAATCTTCTTGAAGAAGTCCTTTGGCGGCACAATGTAGCCGCCTTCGCCCTGAATGGGCTCTATTATTATCCCAGCTACCTCTTTGCCTGAAACCTCCTTGCTGAGCGGATAGTCCTTTATGTAGTCTACGCACGCTATGCCGCATGAGGGATATTCCTGCTTGAGCGGGCACCTGTAGCAGTATGCAAATGGCACATGAATCGCTGAGCCAAACGGCCCGAAGCCCTCCCTCTGCACGGCTCTGGATGCCGTAAGGGAGAGGCTGCCAAGGGTCCTCCCATGGAAGCCGCCATAGAAAGCAAGCATATACTGCCTCTTTGTGAATATTCTTGCAAATTTTATTGCTGCTTCGTTGGCCTCCGTGCCAGAATTGGAGAAGAAGACCCTGCCGAAGCCGCTTGGAAACATCGTGACAAGCTTTTCAGCAAACCTTACCGGCAGTTCGCCATAGTAATCTGTGAATGCTGAATGGGTGAGGGCATCAAGCTGCTTCTTCACAGCGCTGCGTATCGCTTTGTTGCCGTCAATGCCAAGGTTGTATACTGAGATGAAGCTTGAGAAATCGATAAACTTGTTTCCTGAAACGTCATATACGAAATCGCCTTCTCCATGTGCCGGTACAAAAGGATAGGATTCTCTGGTCGTCGTTATCATTACTTTTTTATCTCTGGCAATGATCCTTTTTATCCTGCCGTCTATCTCCACCTTCATGATTAAGTCTATACACCAAACTAATTTATATTTAGTTCACTGCAGCCTTCCGCTTGCAGCGGGTATCAGCGCATCATTATGCTCTACTTCGAGTCCTAGTTCGGCAACTTTGCTGATGTTCTTGGATATTTCGACAATCAGATACTTCTGCAGATTGTCGAGCCTTAGCTTCGATGACGACTTCTTTACAGAGTCCCTTATCTCAAAGGCGCGCTTTATGGCGTCGTAATTCCCTTCAAGGCCTTCAAAGCATATGCTGAATTCCTTTTCAAGCTGTTCAAGCAGTGCATGGTTTTTGCTTATGGAGGCATCTCCGGACAGCACAGTTATCTGGTCAGAAACCGTCTCAAGCAGCTCGAAAATCTTGAACCTGTTAAGTTCTTCTGCTCCGTGTGTCAGGCTCAGATATCTGATGCCCAGAACGAAGAACCTGTTGACAAGACCCTCAAGTTCGGCAATGGCCTTCAGGTTTCCATTCTGCATGTTCGAAAGCTCATCGCCTATAAGAGACTTGAACCGCGACATTATGGTCTCGAAGGTAATACGCTTCATGTCCGTGAAATCCTCAAGCACCATCTCCTTCTGCGATTTGCTTATAACCTCGAAACCTGGGCATGCCGCGTCAACAAGCTTTGCAATCGCTTCGAACTGCTTGCTTCCAATCCTCCCATC